>JBJFAP010000001.1:0-5023 GCA_051887975.1 Alphaproteobacteria bacterium
ATTCAAATAGTTGTTTTAGCTTTATTGCAAAGTTTCACGGAATTTTTGCCCGTCAGTTCTTCGGGGCACTTGATTTTGCTTCCGTTTCTGATGCGTTGGCAAGCGCAGGGAATAGCGGTTGATATCGGTTTACATATAGGCACTTTGTTAGCCGTTATCGTTTATTTTAAGAAAGATATTTGGCATTTGTTGCAATCATTGTTCATAAAAGAAAAATCAAAAACGTTGCTTTTAAACTTATTTATCGCCAGTGTTCCGATAGCCGTTGCAGGCGTTTGTCTTTTACCGCTTTGGCGTATGTTAAGGCGCAATTATACGCTTGTTGCAATTATGCTGATTGTTTTTGGCATTTTGCTATGGCTAGCAGACAAATATGCTAAAAAGGACGGAAAAATTACCCCGAAAAATGCACTGATAATCGGTTTGGCACAGTGTCTTTCCCTTATTCCTGGTGTCAGTCGTTCCGGTATCACAATAACCGCCGCAAGATTATGTCAAGTGAGTCGAACCGAAGCAACTCGGTTTTCCATGTTGTTATCAATTCCGACAATATCGATGGCTTTCGTTTGGGTGTTATACAGAAGTTTTATCCAAAATATTCCATTTGATTTTAATTTTCAATTTCAATTGGGTATGCTTTTTGCTTTTATTTTCGGATTGATGGTCATTTTTGCATTGATGCGCTTTGTCAAAAATCATTCTTTCTGGGTTTTTATGCTTTACAGAATCATTTTAGGATGTTTCCTTTTGCTTTATATTTGGCTGTAAAGCGCTGTTTTAATATCTTTTTGTCATATTTTTTCTCTTTTCAAGACAATCAAAATCTGGTATATATAAGAAACGGATATATTTATCTTGAAAAGGATTTATGATGGGCGAAAAAATTGTTGAGCCGGCTAATGAGTACGATGTGTTGTTAAATGAAGATAATGAAGTCTTGATTGCTATTCGTGCGCGTTTGGGAGAGGTTGAAAAACCACACATACTTTATGCCGGACAAGATAAGATTTTACTTTACCGTAATTCAAATGAAAGTATTTTTTTGGCGGACGTACCACCTCAAGTACGTGATGCTTTAAAAAAGGTATCGAAACTTTTAATGGTTGAAGTTCACGACGAATCAATCGTTCGTGAATACTTTGTTCCTTTGAAAATTGTATCAAAATTACCGGTATAACCTGTCCAAAAGTTTTATTGCAAAAACGGTTGACTCTTTTTATATAATTGGTGTTGTCAATTATTAGAAGGAGGTTTTTATGACAAATAATTGTGATTGCGGATGTGATAATAAATGCGGTTGTGATGGTGAAAAGAAAATGCACTTAAAGCATTTGATTGAGCCTGTTTATGATTCACTTCCTGACAGAATAAAGGAAATGATGCACAGCTTGGACAAACAAAAACTGGCTGTGTTAAAAGAATTAAAAAGTTGGGCAGAGGATAATAAACAAGAAGAAATTTGCAAAGCTTGCGATTGTAAAATCGAAAAAATCAACAAGCGTTTATCCGAACAAGAATAAAAAAAGAGGGATTTATTCCCTCTTTTTCATTTTCAAAAAAACACCGGATTGATAAACCGGTGTTTTTACAGTAATTGAAAAAATCAAAGCTCTGATAATTTTTTATCCAATAACTGATTCGCAAGTCCGGGGTTCACTTTTCCTTGTGAAGCTTTCATAATCTGTCCCACAAACCAACCTTTCAATTTATCTTTACCGGCTTTAATTTCGGCAACTTTATCCATATTGGCACGCAAGACTTCTTCAATCATCTTTTCAATAGCACCCGTATCAGAAACTTGCTTCAAGCCCTTTTCTTCGACAATAGCCGCTGCGGTTTTACCCGTTGCAAACATATCAATAAAGACTTCTTTTGCGATCTTACCGGAAATTGTACCATCATTGATTAAATCAATCAATCCGCCCAAATTTTCAGGAGAAACAGGACTGTTTTCAATATCAATATAATTTTCATTGAGTTTGGCAAACAAATCGCCCATGACCCAGTTTGCAACCTTTTTTGGATCGCGATTACCCAAAGCACGTTCATAATAAATGGCTGTTTCTTTATCTGCCGTCAAAATGCGCGCATCATATTCAGGCAATCCCAAACTTTCCATATAGCGTTTTTTCTTTGCTTCCTGCAATTCCGGTAATTCAGAACGAATTTTTTCGATATACTCATCCGTCAAGTCAACCGGTGGCAAGTCCGGATCCGGAAAATACCGGTAATCTAAAGCATTTTCTTTTGAACGCATCGAACGCGTTTCCATATTTTCTGGGTCAAAAAGTCGCGTTTCTTGCGGAAAATCAAGACCTTTTTCATACAAATCAACTTGACGATGTACTTCCAAATCGATGGCTTGCATAATAAATTTCACAGAGTTGACATTCTTAATTTCAACGCGATGACGGAAGCCCTGCTCACCGACAGGACGTACGGAAACGTTAATATCGCAACGCAAAGAACCTTGATCCATATTGCCATCGCAAGTTCCCATATAACGCACCATAGCGCGTAATTTGCGCACATAATCACCAGCTTGTTCAGGCGATGTAATGTCCGGCTTTGATACAATTTCCATTAAACCGACACCGGCACGGTTAAAGTCAATATAGGATTGTGTCGGGTGCATATCGTGAATAGATTTTGCTGCATCCTGTTCCAAATGCAACCGTTCCACGCCTATTCTTTTGATGTTGCCATCTTCATCCGTTACATCTACATAGCCTTCACCAACAATCGGTTGAAAAAGCTGTGTAATCTGATAACCGGTCGGCAAATCCCCATAAAAATAATTTTTACGGTCAAATACGGAATGTTTATTGATTTTTGCATTAAGCCCGAAACCTGTTTTAATGCACTGTTCAATACACTTTTCGTTCAAAACAGGCAGCTGCCCCGGCATACCGCAATCCAAGAAAGCCACATGCGTGTTCGGATCACCGCCAAATTCGGCAGAAGCTCCAGAAAATACTTTTGCATTTGACAAAATTTCGCAGTGGATTTCCAATCCGCAAATCATTTCCCAATCAGCTGTTTTTCCTTTAACAATGTACGTCATTTTACCATCTCCACTACATCAAGAACTTTCAAAACTGTTGCATCATCCCACATACGGCCGATGACCTGCAATCCGTTATTTGCACAACCGGCAGGAACACCCGTCAAGCAAGATGGCATCAAGTAATTATCATTAAATCGCCCCTTTGCCGCACCATGTTTTGCTTCTTCGATGGTAAACGGAGGAATTGGCACAGCCGGAGAAAACAACACATCCACTTTTTCAAAGGCTTTATCAAAGTCTTGTTTAATCAATGAACGCATTTTTTGAGCCGGAACAAAATAATCATTATATCCTTTTGCGGAAGTAAAGAATGTCCCTAAAATCAGACGATTTCTGACTTCTTGTCCAAAACCTTTCATGCGTGTATTCATATACATTTCATCCAAAGTTGCACCTTCTTCACGAACACCATAGCGAACACCGTCATAACGCGCCAAATTCGTAGTTGCTTCCCCTTGAGAAATCACATAATAAACCATACCGGCTTCTTCGGTATGTGGCATATCAATGTCCACTAACTTTGCGCCCTGCTCTTTCAAAAAGTCCAAAGCCTTTTGCCAATTATCAGGAACAAGCTCTGTATATTCTTTCGGAATACCGATTTTCATACCTTTGATATTTTTATCCAAGCTACCGACCAAATCAGGCACTTCGCGTTTTGATGAAGTCGAATCTTTTTCATCGTAACCCATCATCGGTTCGATCATATGCGCACAATCTTCGGCCGTGCGACACAAAACACCCGGAACATCCAAGCTGGATGCATAAGCAATTACCCCATATCGTGAGCAACGCCCGTAAGTTGGTTTAAAACCCGCGACTTTACAAAAAGATGCCGGATGACGAATTGAACCGCCTGTTTCCGTACCTGTCGCACCCGCACACATATAAGCAGCGACAGCACATCCCGAACCACCGGAAGAACCACCGGCAACGCGCGTTGTATCATGCGGATTTTTCGTTACGCCATAATAACTTGTAATCGTAGAAGAACCCATCGCAAATTCATCTGTGTTTGTTTTGCCCAAACAAACCGCACCGGCATTCCATAAACGTTCTGTCGTTGTCGCTTCAAAAGGCGGAACAAAGTTCGATAAAATACGACTTGCGGCTGTTGTTTTAATACCTTTTGTGCAATACATATCCTTAATTGCAATCGGAACACCTTCCAATTTACCGGCCGTGCCTTGCGCTCTGCGTTCATCGGAAGCCTTTGCCATTTCAAGCGCGTGTTCAGGCGTTTCGGTAATATAAGCGTTTAAATCACGCTTTTCTTCCATATTTTTCAAATAAGCTTGTGTTATTTCAACGCTGGAAAATTCTTTGTTTTTAAGACCTTTAATCGTTTCGGTCAATGTAAGATGTGTTAAATCAGTCATATTCTACTCCACCATTTTTGGAACACTGAAAAATTCATCCGTAGCACCGGCAGGCGCATTCGCCAAAACTTGCTCACGCTTATTGCCGTCTGTTACAACATCTTGGCGCATATGAATCGGCTCATCAAACGGAGTTACCATAGGCGGTACAGAATTAATTTCCGGATTTTTCAATCGTTCGCCCATCCAATCCAAAGTTTCTGTAAATTCTTTAGCCATCACTTCGGCTTCATCATCAGGGATACTAACACGCACCCAAAAAGCCATTTCTTTAATTGTATTTTTATCTATTTTCATTTTAATTATCCTTTTGCAAAAGTACACACAAGTGTAGCGCACTTTTGATTGAAAATCAAGAACTATTTTTAAAATGCCTTTGAGGATAACTTTACAGTAAATGACTTTTTGTGATGACACGTATCTTTAAGCGGTGATGCCGAATACCGATGTTCTTCATCGGCGATATGTGTAGTTGGTCAGGGGCAAGCATTTGCCCTTGCAACAGTATTTAATTGACAAAAAATTTCCCCCTTATCATAAGGGGGATTTTTTAAACACTCTTTTAAATTTTATCGGG
>JBJFAP010000002.1:0-4951 GCA_051887975.1 Alphaproteobacteria bacterium
AACAAATTTGGCAATGCTTATTCCGCCAAAATCTTTTACAGGATGGAAAGTTTGGACTGTCGGAGATGACATCGCTTGGTTAAAACCCAAAAACGGACGTTTGTATGCTATCAATCCGGAAGCCGGCTTTTTCGGTGTTGCACCAGGTACCAGTGAAAAAACAAACAAAAATGCACTTGAATCTTGCAGAAAAAACACAATTTTCACAAACGTTGCATTAACTGACGATGGTGATGTTTGGTGGGAAGGAATGACAGATAAAGCCCCTGCTCACTTGATTGATTGGCAAGGGAATGATTGGACACCTGATTGCGGAAGAGTTGCAGCTCACCCGAACAGTCGATTTACTGCGCCGGCAGGACAATGTCCGACAATTGATAAAAATTGGGAAAATCCGGAAGGCGTTCCTATTTCCGCATTTATTTTCGGTGGTCGTTTAGCAACGAATGCGCCACTTGTTTATCAATCATTCAACTGGGCTCATGGCGTTTATTTGGCAGCGACGGTAGGTTCCGAAAAAACGGCAGCAGCTGAAGGAAAAACAGGCGAAATCAGACGCGATCCATTTGCCATGCTTCCGTTCTGCGGGTATAATATGGGCGATTATTTTTCTCATTGGTTGGATATAGGTCGAAAATTAGACCATATGCCTTTAATTTTCCGTGTCAACTGGTTCAGACGCGATGAAAAAGGTAATTTTATTTGGCCAGGATATGGCGAAAATATGCGCGTCATCAGATGGATTGTGGATAGAGTTCAGGCAAGAAGTAATGCTGTGGAAAGCCCTCTTGGATTGATGCCGACATACGATGACATTGATTGGAAAGGACTTGATTTCACTCAAAAACAATTTAATAACTTAATGAGTGTAGATCAAACACAGGGATTAAATGAAGCTGTTTCTCAAGTGGAATATTTCAAACAATTCAAAAAACATTTACCACCTGAATTTACAAATGAAGTATCTTTACTTTTTATGCGTTTAATTCGTTCCAATCCGAAATGGACATTGCCCACAGAAGAAAAAGATAAAAAAGAAAACAAAAACGTTAAAAAACAAGCCATAAAAGCAAAAACTTCAACAAGAAAAAGAACATCAAAAAAGACCAAATGAATACAAAAATCGGATTAGAAACCTTGAAAGCAAAGGTAGCTTTACTGCCTTTGCGTTCGGGTGTCTATCGTATGTTGGACAAAGATGGAAAAGTTCTTTATGTCGGCAAAGCGAAATCATTAAAAAAACGTGTTACGTCTTATACAAAATTTGATAAATTACCTGTTCGTTTACAAAGAATGGTCGTTCAGGTCGCCGATTTAATTGTTGTTGAAACGGCCTCTGAAGCGGAAGCATTTTTGCTTGAAAACGAACTGATTAAACGTTATAAACCACCATTTAATATATTACTGAAAGATGACAAAAGTTTTCCTTATATTATGATTGCTGATTTACATAATACCGGCTTTCCAAGAGTATCAAAATATCGGGGTGTTCGTTCAGCAAAAGCCAGTTATTTTGGACCTTACGCAGACGGTGCTGCGGTTGTGGAAAGTATGTCCACTTTACAAAAAGTATTCGGGTTAAGATCCTGTACTGATACTAATTTTGCCAACCGCACACGCCCTTGTTTGCTTTATCAAATCAAACGCTGCACAGCACCTTGCGTCGGTTTGGTAAGTAAAAAAGAATATGCAAAACAAATATCTGATGCCAAGGATTTTTTGGAAGGCAAAAACACGCAAATCCAAAAAGAATTAACAAAGCAGATGAAAGAAAAAAGTGCCAATATGGAATACGAAAAAGCTCTTGCGTTGCGTGATAAAATAACAGCTTTAAACAAAATGCAATCAATTGGTGAAGGAGTTCTGACGGCTAATTTAGATGCCGATTTTATTGCTCTTTACAAAGAAGGAACAAATGCTGTTATTGAAATTTTCTTTTTCAGAAACGGACAAAACGGTGGAACTCATCGTGTTTTTTTAAAAGATTTAGCAGAACAAGATTCTTCGCAAATTCTAACGTCTTTTTTGGGACAATTTTACAGTACGCTTTCCATCCCCCACGAAATTATTTTATCTGATGAAATTGACGACAAAGATACTATCCAAAAAGCTTTTTCCGATACATCCGGCCATCTTGTCAAAATAACTTATAATGTCAAGGAACAAAGATTAAAATTATTACAACGCGCAAAAATCAATGCAAAAGATGCTCTGCACAGATTATTGCAAGAAACAGGCGAACAAAAAGCATTGTTTGAAAAATTGGCAAAATTGATGAAAATTTCCGCTATTGAACGCGTGGAAGTTTATGACAACAGCCATATACAAGGAACTTCTGCTGTTGGTGTTTGTATCAGTGCGAATGAAAAAGGATTCGACAAAGCACATTACAGACGTTTTAACATCAAACAAGCGCAAACGAATGATGATTTTGATATGATGCGTGAGGTTTTAAAAAGACGCTTGATTCGGGGACAGCAAGAAAACAACCTGCCATCAGCCTTAATTATTGACGGAGGCATCGGACAATTAACATCCGTTCGGCAAATTATGAATGAAACAGGCATTTATGTACCGACTTTAGGCGTTGCAAAAGGCGTTGACAGAAATGCAGGAAATGAAAAGTTATATTTGTTGGATTCGAATGAACCGATTATTTTACCACATGAAGATGATTTATTGTATTTTATCCAACGCCTCAGAGATGAAGCTCACCGTTTTGCCATTGGTACACATCGATTGAAACGATCCAAAGATTCTATGCGCACAGTTTTGGATGAAATTGAAGGAATTGGCTCAAAAAGGCGCAAAAAGTTGTTGGAACACTTTGGTTCTCCCAAAGCTGTTTTGGATGCGGGATTATCCGAATTGCAACAAGTTGACGGAATTGATGAAAATATTGCAAAAAAAATATATACTTTTTCACACAAATGAGTATGATACATATATAAAAATTATTTAAATGGAGTCTGATATGATAAAAAAACAAAAAAAATCCCCCAAAAAGGTCGTTAAAAAAGTAGCGTCCGAAGTCAAAAAAGCCGCTGTTGTAAGCGCAAAAACAGTTGCGACTACAACCCAAAAAGTAAAAAAACAAATTAACATTCCGAACATTTTAACAATCGGACGAATTTGGGTCATTCCACTTGTTGTATTCACTTTGTATTTCAAAGATAATATTTGGATGAGTTGGCTGTCCGTTTTGTTATTCGCTTTGGCAGGACTTACCGACTTTTTTGACGGATACTTGGCACGACATTTAAATCAAGGATCTTCTTTCGGACGTGTTTTGGATCCGATTGCGGATAAATTGTTGGTTGGCGCAGTAATTGTGATGCTTGCTTATACGGGCAGATTGGATGAAGGTTTTACCTTCGTTCCGGCTGTTATCATTATGTGTCGGGAAATTTTGGTTTCCGGATTACGTGAATACTTGGCAGAAATCCAAGTCGGTTGTCCGGTAACGCGTCTTGCAAAATGGAAAACAACAATTCAAATGTTGGCTTTGCCTGTGATGATGATTGCGCATCACCATTTAATGTTGGCAGGTTTTGACAGTATTGATGTTGACATTGTCAGCATTATGGGTGTTTTCTTTATGTGGGTAGCCGCTATTTTAACAGTCATTACAGGTTATGATTATTGGAAATCCGGCCGTAAATATATGGAAAATTAACGCTTGACAAAAAAAGAGTTTTGCTATAACCTTTCTTTTGTGGGAAGGGCAGGCAATCGCTGACTTTGACAAAGTGATAAGTTGGAGGAAAGTCCGGACTTCACAGGAACAGAATGACGGTTAACGACCGCCCGGCGTAAGCCGAGGGACAGTGCCACAGAAAATAAACCGCCCAGCTATATGCTCGGGTAAGGGTGAAACGGCGAGGTAAGAGCTCACCACTTGACTGGCAACAGTCTAAGGTAAGGTAAACCCCATTCGAAGCAAGACCAAAAAAACGTGGCAGCGATTCGATTCGCAAAATGTGTTCCTGCATTGCCCAAGCAGGTAGGTTGCTAGAAGATTAAAGTAATTTAATTTCCAGACGAATGATTGCCCTCGACAAAATCCGGCTTACAACCCTTCCCGCATTATACACAAATCAAATCATTTGTTATTTTAAGAACTTCTTTGATAAGGGCGTTATTTAGTCCTGATAAATTTAACATAATAATTTAACAGATAACAGCGAAAATAATGACAAAAGAATCTCTTTATGCTATTGTTTCAAGACATTATCCGCCAAAGGATGCAAGAGCCATCGCAGCAAGAAATTTGGAATGAGAGAATCTACATCAAAGAAGCGGTGAATACCTTAAAAATTTATTGCTGAATGTAGAATAGATTTTTATAAAGTCGCTTTTACAAATAAATACGTGCATTTATTTTAATTTGATGTATAGTGAAATTATGAAAAGTTCGTTGTCCGGTTATAAGCGTATTTTGAAGGCTTTTGTCTATTCATGGCAAGGCTTTAAGGCTGTTTTTAAATCGGAAGAAGCCTTTCGGCAGGATATATTTGTCTTCGTTATCGGTACTGTTATTTGCTTTTGCCTTAATTTATCTGGCATACAACGTGCCTTGATGATATTTTCGTTATTTTTAATTTTACTGATGGAAGCCGTTAATTCAGCGATTGAAATTATTATAGATCGCATTTCCGAAGAATATCATCCTTTGTCAGGCAGAGCAAAAGATGTCGGCAGCCTTTTAGTTTTATTAGCCTTTATCAACGCATTTATTGTGTGGGTTTTAATTTTATTTTAAAGTTTACATTTCTTAAATTATTGAATTTTTAACCAAAACTGTTATCAGCGTATTAAATTTTTCATACGCATCAGTTGAGCCTGCTTAATTTTCACATCACCTGTTTTTCATACATAACAGATTCTGCCGGTGGTAAAAATTCTTAAAAATAAATCTTGAATTACTAAACATACGTCTTTATACTTTTGG
>JBJFAP010000003.1:0-4932 GCA_051887975.1 Alphaproteobacteria bacterium
TTGCCTGTTCAAATAAGAGGTTTAGAGTATTCTGCTTATTCACGCTTACCTGGAAAATCTTTATTTAATTTGTTGCCAAAAGTATCTATGGAAATTTTGCCTGCGCAAGAATTAAAGACAGATAAAAATGCAACTTTCCATGATGCAAGACGGCAATCAAGCAATCGATTATATGAAATTTTGGCGGCAATGCGTTTGGATGCTTGTGATTTGAACCAAACATTATTGGAAGCTGTTATTAAATCTATGCACCGTGTCGGTCGTAATAAACAGATGATGGAAGATACAGATCGCAAGCCTTTGAAGTTTAAGCAAATTTTCTTGCGTTCTTTTATTTTGGGCAGATTGATAAACAAGGCTTTGCCGGAAGAACACACTATCGGTATTATGTTGCCGACATCAAATGCTTGTGTTTTAACTTTGCTTGGCGTACAAGCATATGGTAACGTACCGGCAATGCTTAATTTTTCATCGGGTCCAAAACAAGTTATTTCTACTTGTCATACTGCACAAATTAAAAAAGTCATTACAGCCAGAAAAGTTGTTACTTTGGCAAAATTGGATGCGTTAATTGATGCTTTGACAAAGGAAGGAATAGAGGTTGTTTATTTGGAAGATTTAAAAAAGCTTTTGACAAAAAAAGATATTTTGGCGGCTTTGTTCGGTTCATTTTTCCCGATGAGTTTTTATCATAAACACGCGGGATATGTCAGACCGTCTGATCCTGCGGTGATATTGTTTACGTCCGGTTCGGAAGGATTGCCTAAAGGTGTTTTGTTAAGCCATTCCAATGTATTAGGAAATGCTTTCCAAGTTTCAACAATGTTCGATGTTTGGGATAATGATGTGATGTTAAATTGCTTGCCGATTTTCCATTCATTCGGATTGTCTGTGGGAACTTTTGTGCCGCTTGTTTTCGGGTTTAAGCTTGTTTCTTATCCGACTCCGCTTCATTACAGAGCTATTCCCGAATTTTGCAGCTCTGTGCGTGCAACGATTTTCTTTTCAACTGATACTTTTTTATCCGGTTATGCAAAATGTGCAAATCCTTATGATTTTAACAGCTTGCGTATTGTTGGGGCCGGTGCTGAAGCTTTGAAAGAAGAAACGCGCAGGATATGGACGGAAAAATTTGGTGTACGTGTTTTCGAAGGATATGGTGCAACAGAGTGTTCTCCGATTATTTCTGTAAATACATTTTTGCGTTCAAGAGCCGGTTCTGTCGGCTGTTTGTTGACGGGATTAGAATATAAATTACGTGAAGTTCCCGGTATTAAAGATGGAAAAGAATTGATTGTAAAAGGTCCGAATGTGATGAGTGGGTATATGAAACATGACAACCCGGGCGTTTTGCAACCACCTAAAGATGGTTGGTATGAAACGGGTGATATTGTTGATGTTGATAAAGATGGCTTTGTTTTCATCAAGGGACGTTCAAAACGTTTTGCCAAAATTGCCGGTGAGATGGTATCTTTGTTAGCGGTTGAAACAGCAATCGCAAAGCAATTTAAGGGCTTTATTCATGGCGTTGTCAGTATTTCCGATCCTAAAAAAGGTGAACAATTGGTTTTGATTACCACTTGCGGTGATGTGTCAGCCGAAAAATTGATTACTTTATTTCAAGAGGCAGGATTACCGGAATTGGCTATACCCAAAAAGATTATTTTTACGGACAATCCGCCATTGTTTAGTACGGGAAAGTTTGATTATCCGACCGGAACAGAGTTGGCAAAAAAAGAAATAAATAAGTAAGTTTTGATGCCAAATTATATAAAAAAGGATGATTTAGACATAAAATGCTTGACATTTTATAAAAAAAGAGGTAAATAAGAACATCTTCAAAATTTAAATGAAAGTGGTGCACACATGAGATCTTTGGATGATGATGATAATGAAATGGTAGATGATTTGGACGAAGATACGGTATCTCCCGAAGAATCATTGGGTCCGGCCTTTGCGAAATTGGTCGAAAAGGGAAAAGAAAACGGAGTTATCAGTGTTGATGATTTAAATGCTGCTATATCCGCGGAACAAGGCCCTGAAGCAATAGAAGAAGCAATGGCTATTTTGGCAAATATGGACATCCATGTCGTTGATAAATTGGATGAAATGGACGAAAATTCCAATCAAAAAAGTTTTGAAGATTCAGACGATGATGAAGATTTGTCTTTTGGCAGAACAAATGATCCAGTTCGTATGTATTTGCGCGAAATGGGAGTCGTTGAATTACTTTCCAGAGAAGGCGAAATTGCAATTGCAAAACGAATCGAAGCCGGTTCTAATGTGATGATCGGTGGTTTGACCGAAAGTGCAATGACGATGAAAGCTTTGATGTCATGGCACAGTGCTTTGTTGACAGGGGATATGCAGTTGCGCGATATCATCGATTTGGAAGCAACTTATGAAGCTGATCCTTCTAAAAAGGCTTTACTTGCAAGTATTGAAAAGCAGGAAAAGCAAAAGATGGAAGAAAAAGATGATGAACTTTTGATGGATGAAGAGAAAAAAAATCAAGATGAATTGGATGATGAATTTGCAGAAGATTCTGTTGATGAAGAAGATGCGTCTGATGATGAAGAAGATTCGTCTGATGATGAAGAAACCATTGAAGAAAATGAAGAAGATGACGGTGATGACATAGAAGAAGATGAAGAACCGCAAGAGGCAACATCAGCAGATGACGAAGATGAAAATTCTTATTCTTTACGTCAAATGGAAGAAGCAATTATGCCGGAAATTTTGGCTTCTTTTGAGCAGATTTCAAAGAGTTATTCTAAATTAAAACGTGCACAATGTGCCAGATTGGTTTATATCGTTACGGGTGAAAAAATTCCTGCTGAAGTTGATAAAAAATACGAAGCGATTCATTTGGAAATGATTGAATTGTTGAAAAAGATTCATTTTAATCCTAATCGTATAGAACAGCTGATTGAACAGATTAACGATGTCAATAAACGGTTGATGATGTTGGAAGGTAAGTTGTTGCGTATTGCAACGCACGCAAAAATTAAACGTGATGATTTTCTTGACTTTTATCATGAAGTTGAAATGCGCCCAGATTGGCGTTCTGTTGCTAAAAAACATTCCGGAAAAAGTTGGAAAGTTTTCGTTGAAAAATATGGCGATGAAGTTGATGATATACGTATTGCAATTGACAAGTTATCAAAAGAAACGCAAATGCCAATTGCCGAATATCGTCGTGTTGTAAATACAGTTAAAAAGGGCGAACAAGAAGCAAACAGAGCTAAACAGGAAATGATTGAAGCCAACTTGCGTCTTGTGATTTCTATTGCCAAAAAATACGTTAATCGCGGTTTGCAATTTTTGGATTTGATTCAAGAAGGAAATATCGGCTTGATGAAAGCGGTTGATAAGTTTGAATATCGTCGTGGATACAAGTTTTCTACTTATGCAACATGGTGGATAAGACAGGCTATTACGCGTTCAATTGCAGATCAGGCTCGAACAATCCGTATTCCGGTTCATATGATTGAAACAATCAATAAATTGGTGCGGACTGGGCGACAAATGTTGCGTGAAACAGGTCTTGAGCCAACACCAGAAGAATTGGCGCACAGACTTGGAATGCCGATTGAAAAAGTGCGCAAAGTAATGAAAATTGCAAAAGAGCCGATTTCATTGGAAACGCCTGTCGGTGATGAAGAAGACAGCCATTTGGGTGATTTTATTGAAGATAAGACGACTTTGCAACCTTTGGATGCGGCTATACATGCTAATTTGAGGGAAGCTTGTTCTTCTGTTTTATCAACTTTAACACCAAGGGAAGAACGTGTTTTGCGTATGCGCTTTGGCATTGGTATGACTTCCGATCATACATTGGAGGAAGTAGGACAACAATTTGCCGTTACTCGTGAACGTATTCGTCAGATTGAAGCAAAGGCGTTGCGTAAATTAAAACATCCAAGCCGTTCAAAGAAGTTAGGAACATTCTTGGAAAATAATTAAAAGTAAGTTTTTTATCTTTTTTCAGTTGATAAATTATCCCTTTATCAACTGGGAAAATTTATGCAAAATGGCGTTGACCAAAGCCGGTTCAGCAGAGTTATCATAAAATGATTTTGTAATATCTACATATTCATTGATAATAATTGGAGCATCTAAATTCGGATTGACAAAAAATTCAGCCAATCCGGCGCGTAGAATAGATTGCAACAAAACTTCTATTCTGTCATTTTCCCAACCTTCTTTTAATGCGGCAAAAATAACGTTATCAAGTTCATCCTTTCTGGAATATGCTTCTTGTACAATCTTTGAAAACAATTCTTTGTCCATATCAGGCAAGGGTAAAATTTCTTCTTTACCATCTTCGTTTTCTTTAACAAGAGTTTGTCCGACAAATCCGTTTAAAAAGTCAAAAATAACCCTTTCCATCGGCAGGTCATTTACTTCTAAAGCATATAAAGCTTGAATCGCATTTAATCTGGCATTCGTGAATTTTAAAGTTTTGGTACTCATTTAATTATCCTCAAGTAATGGTTTAATAAAATCTTCAAAGTCTTTTGTTTCATTGAAATTTTTGTAAACAGAAGCATATCTGATATATGCAACTTTATCCAATTTCAATAACGTGCTCATGACCAATTGTCCGATATCTTCCGAACGAATGTCTGTTTCGCCTATTTCTTCCAATTTACGTTGTATTTCATAAACAAGCGTTTCGACTTGTTTTGAATCAATCGGGCGTTTGCACGTAGCTAGATATAGTGATTTTGCTAATTTATCTCTGTCAAAAGGAACAAGAGTTCCATTTTTTTTGATAACATTTAATTCGCGTAATTGTACGCGTTCAAACGTCGTAAAGCGTGCTCCGCAAGCCGGACATATCCTTCTGCGACGAATGGCAGAACCATCATCGGTTGTACGGGAATCTTTGACTTGACTATCTTCACAATGGCAAAAAGGGCACTTCAT
>JBJFAP010000004.1:0-4794 GCA_051887975.1 Alphaproteobacteria bacterium
ACTAAAATTGGAATAAGGATAAAAAATAAGTCAAAGAAAATTTAACATTTTCAATGACTTATTAATTGGTGCGGAAAGCCGGAATCGAACCGGCACGAGGAAAATCCTCAACAGATTTTAAGTCTGTTGCGTCTACCAGTTCCGCCATATCCGCAACACACAACAAGCACAAGGCTCGTTTCGAATCAATATAATACGCAAAATAAAAAAAAAGTAAAGTCTTTTTTTTACAATAATAAAAAAAATTAAAATATTTAAAGAAGTCGGCTTCTGACAGCAGTGTTTAAAAAGACGGAAAATCAGCTTTACGTGTGTTTACCATTGATTTACAGCAAAATAATGAATAAAAGAAAGCCCCAACAACTGTTGAGGCTCTTTTTATTGGCTCTGGCGGTAAGATTCGAACTTACGACCGATCGGTTAACAGCCGATAGCTCTACCGCTGAGCTACGCCAGAATCGATAAACGAATCAATACTCCATTTTTTTTCACTTTGCAAGTACTTTTTTCGTTTTTTTTGATTTTTTGGAGGTCGGTACCGGAATTGAACCAGTGTAAAAGGATTTGCAGTCCTCTGCATGAGCCACTCTGCCAACCGACCAACATGCGAATCAAAAACAACTTTATTTTTACCATATTTTTTTAATTCGTCAAGTAAAAAATTTAAAAAAGTTTAAAAAAAAGTTTACAAATTTTACTTTTTTTCGTATAAATTAAAATAACTGAAGGGATAGAAAAGTGAAAAATACATTTGAAAGGGTAGAAAAGTGAAAAATACATTTGAAAGGATAGAAAAGTGAAAAATACATTATTATTTAGTATGTTATCGGTATGTGTCGTTTTTTCTGCAACGCTCACAAATGCTCAATCTTTGTTTGAAGTTTTAGCAAGAACTTATCAAACGAATCCGACTTTGCAATCAGCTCAAGCTTATCTGCGTTCTGTCGATGAACGGGTCGGACAAGCTAAATCCGGTTGGCGACCGACAATTACATTAGATGGAAATGCGACTCATTTGGAACAAAAGTTTAAAAATTATCCGGGTACAGCAGATTTTGATTATGATAACAATCAATATGATGCCAGCGTCAATCTTGTACAACCTGTTTTTTCCGGATTTAAAACTGTTTCTGCCGTAGATTATGCAAAATTAAGCGTATTAGCCGTTCGTGAACAAACGCGTCAAACAGAGCAACAAGTTTTATTATCAGCAGCAGTTGCCGGATTGGATGTGATTCAGGCAAAAGCTTTGTTAGAATTGCAAAAGAATCAGGAACAGGTTTTGAATCGCCATTATAAAAGTTATCAAAAACGTTTGAAAGTCGGTGAATTGACAAAAACTGATGTGGCCCAATCAGAAGCCAGATTAAAAGGTGCGGTTGCTGCGCGAATCAATGCTGAAGGTGTCTTGGAAACTTCCATCGCTACTTATGAAAGCGTTGTTGGTGAAAAACCGCAAAATGAAATTACGGTTGATGATTTAAAAAGCTTAATGCCAAAAAGTTTGGAAGAAACGCTTTCTTATGTTAAACAAAATAACCCATCTTTGAAAGCGGCAGAGTACGCAATCGAAGCAGCCGGTAAAAATGTTTCATTACAAAAAGGTGATATTATGCCGTCTGTTAATGTGATTGCCGGTGCCGGTTATCAATGGGCGCAACCGTTGCCACAAATAGACGACCATTATGATGGCAGATATTGGCGTGTCGGTGCAAATTTAAGTATGCCTTTGTATCAAGGCGGGGGCGAGTATGCAAGGATTCGCGAAGCCAAAGAGCTTGAAAATCAAGCGCGCATTGATTATACACGTACTTTGCGTGAATTGACAAAGCAAGCGACTCAGGCATGGGAAACTTACCAAACAACAAAAGCGTCTATTGAATCAATCAAAGCGCAAATCAAAGCTTCTAAAATGGCTTTAGAAGGCGTTATCAGAGAAGCTGATGTGGGCTCAAGGACTGTGCTTGATGTGTTGGATGCCGAACAAGAATACTTGAATTATCGTGTTAATTTGGTTTCTGCTGAACGTAATATGACGGTGGCCGCCTTTAATTTGTTGGCAACAATGGGAACAATGACAGCGCAGTCATTGAATTTAAAGGTGGATGTTTATTCTTATGAAGAACATTTTAATAATGTAAACGGTAAATTGATAGGGACGGGAATTTAAATGACAGAACAGCCAACAGAACCTTCTATGGAAGAAATACTTTCCTCTATTCGGCGTATTTTGTCAACAGAGGATGGGACAAAAAATAAAACAGAAGAGAAATTAAGTGAAGTTATAGCTCAAAAAGAAAATTTTGAACCGAAAGCTGATGATGTGATGGAATTGACGCAGGATATGCTGTGTGAAGAAGAAAAAAAAGAACCTGAACAGCCATCAGAACATTTCGATAATTCGGATATGGAATTGTTGTCCGAAGCAACACTTCAAGCAAGTGCGGATCGATTGAATAACTTGACAGAACGTTTAATTTCTGATAAGAAGCCGTCTTGTAATACGTCCGTTTCAGAACAGACAATGGAAGATTTTGTGGCAAGTTTGTTGCGTCCTTATTTAAAAGAATGGTTGGATGCGCATTTGCCTGATCTTGTCGAAAAGATTGTGTCTAAAGAAGTGGAACGTTTAACCAAGACAACAAGATAAAATTTCTTAACAGTATTTGAAGAAAGGATAAAAATGAAAGGAATTTTTTTTATAGCCGGTGAAGCCGGAACGCAGAAAAACGATTTAATCAAAAATGCAAAAAGTTTTTTAGAAGAAAAGTCTTTGCAGGTTGCTGTCTTTACGCCGGTTGGCGACAGCGCAGAAGCTTTATATTCTGTTCAAGATGCCAAACATATGATTGTTGAAGGTAAAAAAGATGTTTTGTTGGAACAGGTCATAAAGGCTTACAAAAAAATCGAATCGGAAAATGATTTTGTTATTGTGAACGGAACAGATTTAAATTCAAGGGACACAATTGTTGAATTTCGTTTGAATAAATTGATGGCAAAGCATTTATGTTTGCCGGTTTCTTTGATTATGTGCGATGATACCGCCGTTTTGGAATCAGCCGATTTTATTACCAGAATTTTAAAACAAGATCACATTGATGTTATCGGATTATTGACCGGAATAAAGGGATTGGACTATATCTTAAACGAGGCGTTAGCAAAAACAACTTCAAAATTATCAACAAAAATGTTTGAAGCCAATTTGTCAATTCAAGCATCGTCTGATAAACAAAGAATCGTTTTGCCTGAAGGTGAATGCGACAGAGTTTTAAAAGCGGCGGCTGAAGTTGCTCGTCAAAAAACAGCTGATTTGGTGATATTGGGAAATCCTCAAAAAATTACAGAACGCGCAACAGAACTGAATATTTCTTTAGCTGATATTCGTTTGATTGATTATGAAAATGCGGATAATTTTGAAGATTATGCGCAAACTTTATGTGAATTGCGTAAAGCAAAAGGTATGACAATCGAAGAAGCCAGAGATTTAATGAAAGATGGTGCATATTACGGTACAATGATGGTATATAAAGGCGATGCCGATGGTATGGTGTCCGGTGCTGAACATACAACGGCAAATACAATTCGTCCGGCTTTACAATTTGTAAAAACAAAGGCTGGTGTTAGTGTTGTGTCCGGTGCATTTTTAATGTGTTTAAACGGAGCACTTTATGTTTTTGCGGATTGTGCTGTAACACCGAATCCAACGCCTGAACAATTATCCGAAATTGCCATTACAACAGCGGCAACTGCCCGTCAATTCGGGCTTGATCCGCGTGTCGCATTTTTGTCTTACGGGACTGGTGATTCCGGAAAAGGACCTTCGGTGGATGCGGTCAAAGAAGCTGTCCGTTTAACCAAAGAAAAGAATGTTGATTTTAAATTGGAAGGACCTATTCAATTTGATGCAGCAATCGATCCTGTTGTTGCAAAAACAAAATTGCCTAACAGCGAAGTTGCCGGACATGCAAATGTATTTGTTTTTCCGGATTTAAATACCGGAAACTGTTGTTATAAAGCAGTTCAACGCGCCTTGGGTGATGAATGTTTGGCGGTAGGGCCTGTTTTACAAGGCTTAAATAAACCGGTAAACGATTTATCACGTGGCGCAACTGTTCAAGATATTATTAACACAATCGCTTTTACAGCGGTACAGGCTCAAACAAAATAAAGGAAACAATAATGAAAATATTAGTTATTAACTGTGGTTCATCAACGATTAAATATCAATTGTTTGATATGGATTCAAAAAATGTGTTGTGTTCCGGTTTAGTTGAAAAAATCGGTGAAGCAACCGGACGCATTACGCATAAAAAAGCTCCTGATACAGAATTTGCAACAAAAACTGTTTTAGAGCAACAGTTCCCAACGCATGCTGAAGGTATGCAAAAAATCGTGGATATGATGTTAAACGGTCCAACGGCTGTTATCAGTGATATTTCTGAAATTCAAGGTGTCGGACATCGTATTGTTCATGGTGGTTCATATTTTAAACCAATGATTGTAACAGATGAAGTGATTGAAAATTTAGCAAAAGTTATTCCGCTTGCACCTCTTCATAATCCGGGACATTTGATTGGTATTCGAGTCGCACAAGAAATTTTCCATAATGCAAAACATGTTGTTGTTTTTGATACGGCATTTCATCAAACGATGCCTGATTATGCGTATATGTACCCATTACCTTATGAAATGTACACAAAGTATGCCGTTCGTAAATATGGCGCACATGGGACAAGTCATAAATATGTGGCGCGCCGTGCGGCAGAATTATTGGGTAAACCTTTAACTCAAACA
>JBJFAP010000005.1:0-4722 GCA_051887975.1 Alphaproteobacteria bacterium
GTATTTTAATGCAATTAGGAATGTTGCTTGTTTATTTTTCCAATAATGCTTGGAACACGATGTTATCGATTACGGGCGTAATGGTATTGCCGGCTTATTTAACAAGTTCGGCATATTTGTGGAAAATCTGTGAAGATGGAGAATATCCGAACTCTCAAAAGGGCAGAGCTGCTGCTTTATTTACAAGCATTATGGGGTCTGTTTATGCGTGTTGGCTGATTTACGCGGCCGGATTAAGTTATATGCTGATGGCTATTATTTTTATCGCTGTCGGTATTCCGGTTTATGTTTGGGCTAAAAAACAAAATGCTACGCAATGTTTTTCTTGCGCTGAAAGACGACTTGCCATCGTTTTGGTAATCGTTGCTTTGTTTGCTATTTATGCAATGGTTCGCGGTATCATCAGTGTTTAAAGTAAAATTCGTAAATGTAAAAAAATCGCCGGTGTTATACCGGCGATTAAATTTTTTACCAACGTTCTCTGCCATGATGATAGTGGTAATGGTAATCATAACGACGCCACAAATGTCTGCGCGGTACAATTACACGCGGATATGCAGGTACAACGACAGGAGGTGGTACAAAAACGGGCGAAACTGGTGTCGGTACGATAACTGGTTGCGGTAATTGAACAACCGGTACTTGTGGCGTTTGAACAACGACAGGTGCAGGTCGTTGTACTACGACAGGAGGTTGTTGTACTACGACAGGGGCAGGTTGTTGTACCACGACAGGAGGTTGTTGTACTACGACAGGGGCAGGTTGTTGTACTACGACAGGAGGTTGTTGTACTACGACAGGGGCAGGTTGAGTCTGTACGATTGCGGCAGGTGCAGGTTGTTGAGCCTGTTGCTGTGTTGTTTTATTTTCTTGGGCTTTTGCGCCAAAACCGGCAGCAAAAACAGCCCCGATGATGAGTAAACGATTTAAATTTTCTTTCATATTGTTTCCTTTCTTTTAATGAACAATGATTTATATATACAGCAAAACTTGACAAAAGTCAATGTATTTTTTACAGCCCATCCGGTACTTGCTTTAAAAAAGATTTTATCGCATCTGTTTTGTTTTCCATAATGACCTGTTTCCATTGCTTTGAAAAAGAGGTCGCAAAATAAAGCCCCATCAGATGTCTTGTCTGGTGTAATGGCTTTTCGCTTGCCTCTATAATGGGTAAAAGGTTTTGAACAATTTCTTTTCTGCTTAAAATCGGGTGTTTATCATTGTAAAATAAAGCATCAATATTTTTTAATGCGTAAGGATTAGCATATGCCCATCGGCCAATCATAACACCGTCAACATACTTTAAGTGTGTGTAAACATCATCAACAGATAAAATATTTCCGTTGACTGAAATAAAAAGCTCTGGAAACTTTTCTTTTATTCGATAAACAACTTCGTAATTAAGAGGTAATTTTTGCCTGTTTTCTTTTGGGGTTAATCCTTTTAATCTGGCTTTTCGGGCGTGAATGATGATTTTTTTGCATCCTGCATTTGCTATTTTTTCAACAAAGCGACAACAGGTATCAAAACCATCAGTTTTATCTTCCGGAAAATCCAAACTAATGCGTGTTTTAACAGTTACGGGAATATCACAAACTTGTTTCATCGCATAAATACAGGCAGCAACTTTTTCCGGTTCTGCCATCAAACATGCACCAAAAGCTCCGCTTTGTACGCGTTCGGAAGGACAACCGGCATTGATGTTAATTGCTTTAAATCCTTTTTTTTGAGCAATTACGGCCGCTTGGGACATTAAATTTTCATCACTTCCGCCAATTTGCAAAACAAGCGGTTGTTCAGATGGATGATAGGCTAACAATCTTTGCTGATTTCCATACACAATGGCATTTTGGGCAATCATTTCAGTATAAAGTGTGGTATGATGTGTGATTTGTCTGATGAATTGGCGGAAAAAGCTGTCCGTCCAATCAAGCATAGGTGCAATTTCAATCAATTCTTTTATCATAGTTTGCATTATACATCAAAAAAAGCTTTTAAAAAAGAAAAATTTGTATTATACTGATGCTAAAACAAGAAAGGATACATATAAAATGTTTAAAAAATCAGAAATGAAACAGGTTGAAAAATACTTGCAAAAGCTCTTTAAAAGTCAAACAATTTACGTCAATGAAGGCAATGCAAAGGGCGATGATGCACCGGCAGAATTGATGGTGGATGGTCAATTTGTCGGAGTCGTTTATAAAAATGATGATGAAGGCGAAATTTCTTATGATTTGAATATGACAATTTTACCGGACGATTTTGAGGGGATATAATGAAAAAAATAATTGTTTTTTTAGCAGCGTTTTTAACTGTTTTTTCAGCATATGCGGCAAATAATAATCAAGATGCAAACTTGCGTCAAATGCTGACACAAGGTTTTATGTCTGATAATGTGGAATATGCAGACGGCATTTCTTTGACACTTAAAAATGATGATTACTTGGCAACAATTCCTGCCGGTACTTTAAAGAATACAAAAACGGTTATTCCGTCCTTTTCTTTTACTGTTAAGAAAAAAGGCAATTTTGAAAAAAATGAACTGTATAGTGTTTCATTAAATAAATTGATTCAAATTTATCCGATGCTTGCGCCTGTTGTTGAACAATATCAAATTACATACGGCTCATTAACTTATACAAAAGATTTAGTTCCCGCTATTTTGTTTGTGCCGGAAGAAACATTCCAGATGACAGATTTTACGCTTCCTTTGGATCAGGGGGCAAAAATTTTTGTTTCCAAAGTAAATGAAAAGACCGTTAATACGAAGAAAAAAGACTTCATTGAAGGTCATTCCGTCATTACATTTGATAATATTCAAGCAGCTCATCTGTTCGGTAATGTGAAAATTGATAAGATTGAAGCTGAATTGACTGTGCCCGTTGCGATGGGGACAATGTCTGGTATTGAAAAATTGCAAAATGCTGATACATTTGAACAAAAAATGAAAATAAAAAATGCGCGCATTGATTCTTTGTTTACAAAAGCGGGCTTTAATTTACAAGAAAGTTTGGATGCAAAGACAGATAATGAACAAAAAATTGATGCAAATTTGGATGTCCTTATAAATGATTTATTTGTTTCCGAACAACCGGATGTTCCTGAAAAAATTATATTAAAGGCAAATTTCAATGGTTTTACATCACAACAGGCCAAAGAATATGAAGCAGCCTTGCGTGCTTTTAATGAAGTTCAGGATTTACCTGAAACAGAAGCCGGACAAGAATTGATGGCTCGTGCTTATCAAAATTTAAACGAAAAGCAAGCCGCTTTTCTTGAACATTTCACGATAAAAGTTGATGAATTACGTTTGATTTCTCAAAAATATGTTATTTTATTAAAGGGAACAGGTTCTTTGAAAGATGAAGAATTTAACGGTACTTTAACTGTTGTGAATTTCAATTATCTTGCGCCAAAGCCGAAGGCTGTTGATGAAAAAGCATGTCAGGATGTGATGGATAAAGTGCTTGACGGTTCTTTATCCGGTGAAGCTTTTGAGGCGGCATTTAACGAAAAATGTAATGATAAGAAAGGTATGTTGGATGCCTTGCGTCCATATGCTCAAAAGGCCAGAAAAACGACTTTAGACGGAAAAGATGCTTTGGAATTTGACATCCAAATCAAAGGCGAGGATATTTTTGTCAATTCTGAACCACTTGTTTTTGAAGAAGGCGAAGCTGATGACTGATTTGAAAGATATTCAATCCGCTTTTGATGTTTTGGAAAGTTGGGAAGATAAATATCAATATTTAATCGAATTGGGGGAAGGATTACCGCCTTTTCCGGAACATGAACGGACAGATGATAATAAAGTTGACGGTTGTATGAGCCAAGTGTGGCTTTATGCTGAAAAACAAAATGATACTTATCATTTATCAGCGGATAGTGATGCTATCCTTGTAAAAGGGTTGATAGCTATTGTTTTGGCGGCATATAACAACAAGACGGCTGAAGAAATAAAGCAAGTTCCAATAGATGAAATTTTTACTTCTTTGGGATTGGAAAACAATCTTTCCCCAACACGAAGAAACGGTTTTTTTTCACTGGTTGGTAAAATTCGTAATTTAAAGTAAAACTTTACGGCTGTTGTTTTAAAATAATTAAGCTCCAAGCATCGACATTGATTTGATTTCCCGTAAGGACAACTTGATTAGTCGTGCTTAACAAGCAAGCGTATTTTTTATCTTTTTGCAATTCATACCGAACAGAATGGTCATTCGCATTGAAAATAACGAAATAAATATCATCATTTGTTTGACAAACAACGCCAAAATCACGCAAACCGTGCGGCAGATCGGAAATGTCAAAAGGACGACCTTGCGCATTTTGTAATACAGAAACAGTATTTTGTGAAAACAAAGGAAAGGCTTTGCGCATTTTTAACACAGATTGAACAAAATCGTGCATTTGTTTGGTATATGTATTTTGCTTCTTCCAATCTAACCACGAAATTTCATTGTCTTGCGAATAAGCATTGTTATTTCCGAATTGTGTATTTAAAAATTCATCTCCTGCTAACAACATAGGTGTTCCGTTGGATAATAATAATGTTGCCATCATGGCTTTCAGACGATTTAATCGAAATTCTTGTACTTTTTTGTTCGATGAAAATCCTTCAACACCACTGTTCCAACTCCAATTAGTATTATTGCCGTCCATATTGTTTTCACAATTTTTATCGTTATGTTTACAATGACATGCACTGCATTTAATATCATTAAC
>JBJFAP010000006.1:0-4706 GCA_051887975.1 Alphaproteobacteria bacterium
TTGGCGGCATTAAAAGACCGGGTATTGTCCACAGAATTGATAAAGAAACATCCGGATTGCTTGTTATTGCCAAAAATGACAAAACGCACCAAGAACTTGCCAAACAATTCGCTGTTCATTCGATTGAACGTGTCTATCAAGCCGTTGTTTATGGTTTTCCGCCCGTTTGTGGAACAATCCGCGGCAACATCGGACGGTCTGCGCACAATCGTCAAAAAATGGCCATTGTTGAAAATGCAGGAAAACCTGCAATTACGCATTATCAACTAATAAAGCCGCTGTTTGCCGGTAAAGCAAGTTTGATTGAATGCAGATTGGAAACCGGCAGAACACATCAAATCAGAGTTCATATGACATCTATTAAACATCCGCTTGTCGGTGATAAATTGTATGGTAATCCGCCAAAAGGAACACCGGAAATTTTACGCCTTTTTCCGCGCCAAGCATTACATGCGCAAAAATTGGGCTTTATTCATCCGAAAACAAAGAAAATGCTTCACTTTTCATCTTCTCTTCCGGATGATATGTTATTGCTTATTCAAGCATCTGACGTATGGTAATTATTTATTTAAATACAAATCCGGCAACTTTTTTTTCTTCGGACGAAATAACACCAGCAAAGTCAGCATAAACAACATAAATCCGATACTTAATCCTGCGATAAAATAAAGCATATTGTTTTCTTTTGCATACTTATTTTGTTGTATTGAAATTTCCGGTTTCTTTTGCTGTTCAAAAGCCGGAGTTTCTGACAACTTGGGCGGTTTTTCGTCCATTATTGTTGAAGCGGACGGTTCAACCGAAACATTGAGCTCATCCAAAACAGCCACTTCATCCGTCTTTGTTTGTGTGTTAAACCATGATATTTTAACCTCTGGGAAAGTCAAATTTCCTGATTTTAACGGCACATAAACAAAACGTTGTTTTAATGTACCGCCTATTCCGAACTGCGGATGGAAAAAAGTACTTTTTTGCGGTTCTTCGGCATATATTTTAAAATTTTCAGATTCGGGCATTTGAATATCTGGCAATTGCACACCCATCACACCATAAGCATCAACTTGTATTGTCCTTGCAACAGATTGCCCAACCTTTATGTTTTCCAATTTGGGTGTATAAGTTTGACTGATTTCAACTTTTTGCGCGGGAAGCCACCACTTATTGTCCCAAGACGTGGGGCGAGCCAAAACATCAACCGATTCATCATTCGCGCGTAAGAAAACTTTTTCTTTTGGCGTGCTCAACGGACCGTAAATAAAAGGTTCAAGAGTGGTTCTTTTTTGCCTTTTGCCTTTCAAGAAAATAGCTTCAAAACCTGCGCCTTTAATTGTTTGCGCATCACCCGCTTTTTGTGGAAAAATCACAAAATTTTGCGTATAGGTTCTGTACACTTTACCATCTTTTGTTTTTTGTCCGATTTGAACATTTCCGACCGGCACAATTTCAGCGTTTTCCATTTGCGGTGGTACGAATTGATAATCTATTAATTCTACATCACTGAAAGCTTCGGCTCGATAAGTCAATGCCGCATTTTCATAAACATCTTGTTTTAAGAGTGTCCCTGTCATTGAAAACGATTTTTTATCTTGCAATTCATAACTTGAATTGGCCGCTTGTACGGATATTTGCAAAGAATTGCTTTTTTCTTTTTCCCAAGTAACAGACGGAATCGTCAAAACGCCTGTTTTTTTGGGCAATAAATTCAATATTAAATCAAAGGAAGCCGTTTCTTTTCCGTTAATATTTTGATATGAAGATGAAGTCATTGTTCCCATAACGTGGAAATTTTCATCCAAAACGGATAAATCCGGATTTTCTTGCTTTTTTGAATCCGAAGACAAACGCAATTCGACAATTTCACCTTCTTGAATATTCGGATAATCAACGCTTGCAGTAATTGTTGCATAAGCAGAAGAAAAAACAAAAAGTGTCATAAATAATAATAATTTTTTCATTTTTTAAGCTCCATATTGTTTTCTTAAACGGTATCGAAGAACACGCCCCGCATCCGGATTGATTCTGTCAAACCATTCTTTTTGTTTTTGTTTTGCAGCAGATACCGGAAGTTGTTTCATTTCATTTGCTTGTTCAGTTTCTTCTTTTTCCGGAACGATGACGGGGTCTGCGTTTTGTTTTTCATTGGAATTATTATTTTCACTTTCTTGATTATTTTCTTGCGCATCTTCGGCTTGTGCGTTTTGTTTTTCATCGGAATTATTATTTTCGCTTTCTTGATTATTTTCTTGCGCATCTTCGGCTTGCGTTTGTTGCTTTTTGTCCGATTGATTATTTTGATTATCGGATTGCTGTTGTTCGGGTTGATCCTGCTTGGAAGAATCCTGTTTATCATTTGATTGATTTGTTTTGCCCGTACCAGATTGTTGCTGTTTTTCGTCCTGTGCTTGTTGTAATTGCTGTTGTTGTTTTTTTAAATATTCTAAATTAAAGGCAGCGTCTTTATGATACGGATTTTGCTTTAATACCTGTTCATACGATTGTATAGCTTCATCGATTTTACCCATATACGCCAAAGTATTGCCTTGATTATACAAAGATTCAATATCATCCATAGATAATGAAGAAAATCCTTTTAAAGCGTCTTCGTATTTTTGAGCATTAAAATTTTCGATAGCTTTCATTTGAGTTTGATAATCTTCCTGCTCTGTACGTTGCCAAAAACCGGCATAACAATTTGTATAAAGCAAACACAGAATAAAACAAAACAAAACACCCTTTCGAAATAACAACGGTACAAACGGCAATAATAACACAACGCCCCAAATGCCTACATCCTGATATTGTTTTGATTTTTCCTCTGTCATATCAATTTTTTGCGTCTTTTTCTTTTCCATAACAAATTGTAAATCGGAATTATCCAACGTAGCCGATATAAAATTTGAATTCTTTTTTAAGTCTTGTAATCCATATAATTTTCCATCATTCCAAAAAGTCCCGTTATCCAATAAAATGGGGGATTTTTCCTGTTTATCTCCTACACCGATAAAAAAAACATCATAATCTGATTCATTTACGGCTTTTTCTATTGGTTTTACGTCATCAATTCCAGCGGTAAAAACCAAAATTTGCCCCTTTTGAAAGTTGCTTTGCTTTAACAATTGTTCAGCCAAAGCAATGCCTTTTGGAATATTTTGCCCCACAGCAGGCATTACATCTTTTTCATTCAACTGTCCGATAATATTTTTTAAAACGTTTTTATCTTGCGTCAAAGGCAATGCTGTGTACGCTTTTTTGTCAGTCAAAACCATACCGATATGTGTATCCTTACTGATTTTTGCAAGATCGTAAAGTTTGTGCGTCATTTGCTCTAATGCTTTTTCATCTGTTGCCGGCGACATATCCGCAACAATAATCAAAGCTGATTGTACTGTTGATGTCGGTACATCAGCTTTTAAAAATGCAGGGCCCGCCAAAGCAATACTTGCAATACACCACAACAGCGACATTAAAAAATAATAAAACTTCGTCCTTTTTTCATCAATATCAACCGTCAAATATGGCAATAGTTCCGGATCACAAACTGCCGCCCAAGCGTTCTTTTTTTGACCTTTTTTTTGCCATAATAACAAAAAAAACGGTATTAACAAAAGCAACACAAAAAAAGGACGCAAGAAAATCATAACAACCTCTGATTAAAAACAAAGCCACACAAAAACAACAACATACACATCATCAAAGGAAGCCAGAAAAGTTCTTTTTGCGGACGAATATAAGTACCATTTGAATCAACAGGTTCTAACTTGTCAATTTGTTCATAAACGGCTTTCAACTCCTTGCTGTTTTTAACTCTGAAATATTGTCCGCCTGTTTCTGTTGCCATTTGCTTTAACAACCTTTCGTCCAAGTCAGCCGAAGGATTGATTTTTTGAGCAAAGAATCCGAAATTGATAATTTGTTCATCAGAACCAAGCCCTATTGTATAAATTTTGGTATTCATTTGTTTTGCCATTGATATGGCTTCTTTCGGATCTAAAATACCGGCATTTGCCGAACCGTCAGAAAGGAAAATAATCACTTTATTATCAGATGGAATATCCTGCATTTGCTTTAATGCCAAACCCAACGCATCGCCAATAGCCGTCCTTTCTCCGGCAATGCCGATACCCACCTCCTGCAACATATTTTGGGCAGTTTTAACATCTTGCGTCAGTGGAATATAAACATACGGCTCTGTCCCGAAAATAATCAAACCGACAGCATCACCTTGCCGTTGTTTCAAAAAATCTGAAGCGATTGCTTTGGTTGCGCCCAGTCGGCTCATCCGCTGATTATTTAAAACAAAATCCTGTTCCGCCATAGAGCCGGATACATCCAACACCAACATAATTTGTCTTGCTTTATTTGGAATAAAAATGCCCTGCCCGTAAAAAACAGGACGCATCAAAGCCATCACAAAAAAAATCCATGCTAAATAAAACAAAATTCCTTTTTTAGAAAACGCCCTTTGAACGGCCGGTGTTGTATTCGCAATTTCTTTAAAAAAAGGAACACACAAGGCCTGTTTTCCGGATTGTTCTGATACAGGCGTTTCGAAATGCCTGACAAGAATCGGCAAAAAAATAAAAACGATCAGGTAAAACCATAAAAAAGAAAATGCCATTTTAACACCTTTTTGAGGTTAATATAATCCCGATTTTGCAGTTTGAAAAGAGCTTTTATTATTCTTCTTCGAAAAATTTTGCTTCTAC
>JBJFAP010000007.1:0-4702 GCA_051887975.1 Alphaproteobacteria bacterium
AAGATATTCCTTTGTTCCAAGCGTTTAATATTGAACGTCAAATGGAAGAAATGAATCAAAAGAATGTTTATTTAAAATCCGGCGGTTATTTGGTGATTGATCAAACAGAAGCTTTAGTTGCAATCGATGTCAACTCCGGAAAAGCAACACGTGAACGCAACATCGAAGAAACAGCTTTAAAAACAAATTTGGAAGCTGCTGATGAAGTTGCGCGTCAACTGCGCTTGCGCGACTTGGCGGGGTTGGTTGTTATTGACTTTATCGATATGGAAGAACCCAAAAACAATTATGCACTTGAACGCAGAATGAAGGAAGCTTTAAAACGCGACAGAGCACGTGTTCAAATGGGTAAAATCACAGGTTTTGGTTTGATGGAAATATCGCGTCAACGCTTACGTTCCAGTTTGCTTGAAACAAGCCATCATGTTTGCCCGATGTGTCAGGGAACGGGGATTGTACGTTCTTTACCTTCTTGCGCAATGCACGCCTTACATATTTTGGAAAGTGCCGCACAACAACATTTGAACAGCCAATTGATTATGAGTGTTCCTGTGGATGTGGCTTTATATGTATTAAACAACAAGCGCGCGAATTTATCACAAATTGAAGAACGTTTTGGTGTACAAATCAAAATGGAAGGGGATGCGTCTATTCTTTCGCCGGTTGATTACCGAATAGAATATCAAGCATTACCTCAAAAGGAAAAAAAAGGCTTTTTTGCGCGTGCTATCAGTAATTTATTACCAAGCAAAAAGCCGGAACAAATAAAAGAAACACATCCAGTGATAGCAGAAGAAAATACCCCTCAAACACAACAAAAAGAAACTTTTCAGGGTAAGCAAAATAAACATAAACGCGATAAAAATCGTAAAAAAAATAAAAATTTTACAGAACGCGGACAAGAAACAACCGCTTTAACGCAAGAAAAAAATGTGATTGATGAAATATTGCCCGCAGAAGAAAACTTTAAAGTTGTTGAACAGGAAAGTATTACGGAAGCTTTGCCGGAATTGATGCAATCAATGGCAGAAAAACAAACAACAGGAAAGAAAAAATCCGTTAAAAAGCACGCAAGAAAAATGACGCAAAAGAAAAAATCTGCGCCTAAAGCGGAAAAAACTGTTGCGATTGCGGAAAATAAAACGGAAAAAACTGTTGCGGATGCACAAAATAATGATGCTGTTTCGGTTGTTTTACCGGACGATCATTCCACTGAAAAACAAAATCTGAAAGAAGTTGAAGTAAAGGCTGATTCTGTTGAACAAACAGCAACGGCAGTTTTACAACCCAAAACAGGTTGGTGGAATCAAGAATAATTTTTCTGATTACAAGGGCATAATAAACGGTTTGCATCTGGCAAGCCGTTTTTTTATACTTCGAACGTAACAGCCTTGTGTAAGCAGGCAGATTTAGGACAAGCTTGGCTTAAAGCTGATACCACCGGCTTGTGCCGGTGGAATTTCATTCACATTCTTTTTTCAAACAGCCTATTCTGTTTTTGTAGTACATGGTCCCATGCAAGGATCTGAACATGTATAAGATCCCCCTGCCGTTTGCGTTGGCGCACCACCCTTGCAACAAACGTTAGATACATCACCGTATCTGTTTGTAATCTCAGCGCAATACTCCTTCAGTTCTGGAGGATCGTACTCGGTTCCCTTAGAAGAATTTTTGCAATTTGTGTAATGAGAAAGTTTTTCCCCCGTCTTATTGCCTTTACTATCATATATATCTACATATACGGAATCAACAGAAGTACAACAACTAAATCCAGGATAGCCATACGAATATCCCATGAAATAAGCTTCTGTTCCTACCGGGCAACAAATCTGCCCATTACCGTAGTCGGAATCTCCCGGATGAACATATGTCCAATATTGGTCATAATAGACCCACTTATCTGTTTCTCCAATCCAATAATGACTGAAGTACTCACAACAACCAGGCGAACTATAATGTGAATGCTCGCTGACAACGCCAGCACAACAATTAGGTCCTCCGTCTGATAGGCGGTATGCATTTGTTGGTTCTAATGGACCGGTTGGTGTCTTTCGAGCCATTGGGCAACAGAACTGTTCACCATCCGCCTTTGCTCCAGCAACAACCGGCACGACAACATTTCTGTTACCATCAGAATTATAATAACAACAAGCATACTTTGGACGCCCCCCATTTCCGGTGTCTCCGGTCTTATAAACAGCATTTCTGTCGTAAATTAAATCTTTTGGACAACAATCGTATTGTATTCCACCAGCCCTACTGGTATCACCGGTATCAAACAATTCGCCATTACAACAACCATAACTGTCCGAACCGGGATAAATGTAAGCTTGGCTACCTGCAGGACAACAATATTCGGTTGAATATTTTGTGCTTCCTTCCGGTACACCATGTACAGGAACTACATGATATGGAATTTTTTCACAGTTTCCGCCACTCATACAGCTACTCTCATCAAAATCTTCTATTGGACAGCATTCATAAAATCTTGCTTTTTCATTTTCTGCGGAATGAGTGGTATTATTGTAATCGGTCCAGCTGACATAGCTGTTTGTTAAGTACACTGTTCCCGTACAACAATTTGTTGTTGCTGAACAGCCGGAGTAGCAATATTGCCCAAGGTAAGCAGTCTCATCTTCATTACAACACTTATTTTGTATGTATCCGGCAGGAGAGCCTATAACCGGCGTTGGTACTTTATTGGCACTGGAAGTGTCGTATGAATAAAAGGTATCACCCAAGCCACAACAGCCATCATCAATGCCTCTGTTATAAATATCATACGCCGTACCATAACAACAACCGCCATACCAATGCTGACTCTGATCAGACTCTGAATAGTTGCTATAATACATTAATTGTACGGCACGAGTTACCGGATCTTCATATATCGTTTCGCCTGTTTCGGAATTATACTTTTCACATTTTCCTTGATCATTCAAATATGGATATGATGATCCATCACTGACACAGAATGTTTCTTGCTCTTTGCAGCAAGCTTGTCCGAGATCCCCAGTCAAAATAATCTTTGTTGGATTACTTGTCACACAGCATTCACGATCGTTTAAATCATTCGTGGGACGGTAAATTTCATTACCAACAGCACAACACGCGTTGCTGTTATATTTCCAATAAGCTGTTTCGTTTTCTTTACAACACATTGTTTTAATTTCTTGATTATCTGACCCGACAATAGGTGTTGGTTCTGTCTGAGAGCCTTCGTAGTAATATTTTGAACAACATGAATTTGGGTACTCTAACATTGATTCTGCTTGATTAAAGACATACTTATCATACGTTTTTCCGTCACAACAATTGTAGTAGGGAGCAGTATAAGTTTGACCATTATCAGTTTCGAACCACAACGTATCCTTTGACCAATTCGTTGTGGCGTTTTCCTGTTGATAGAGGTTCCCATTACAACACATAGCAGCGCCAGTACAACTGCTATTACAATTAAGTCCAAAATACGCTGTTTGATCGGAAGGACAACATATCTTTTTGGTAAATCCGTCAGGAGCGCCGACAACGTGTGTTGGTATTCCGGACGTGGTTGACATACTATAATCCGAAGGCGATAATCCACAACAAGCATTGATAATACCGTTATCAAATTTATCAAAAGCTGTTCCGTAACAACACGCGCCTGACATGCTGTAAACTGGTGTATAATTTCCATTGCCGTCCGATACAGAATCATACCAGTATTTCGAAATCATGAAAGAGGGAGCTGCTTCAATTAAGGTTTCGCCTTCAGGGCATGAATAAGTGCCATCACCATTGTCTATAACGTTATAAACGCCACTTTTTGAACAATAACGCTGTAACGGATCGCAACAAGCACTTAAACCATAGTTGACATTTTGATAGAAAGGTGTCGGTGCAACAACAACTTTATTCGGATTGGTGCCTGATGTTACTTTACAGCAATTGTTATCTTTCGCCACAATCTGTCCTTTCATGGAGTAAGAAGCAGAATGATAATATGTTCCTTTTTGTTCTTCACAAGTACAATCCGGACAGCAAGCTTCTTTTGCTATAACAGAACCATCAGAACAACATTTTAAGTTTGTTTTGTCATAAACCCTATATGATGCTGATGTAATCGCACCGCCCGATACGCTAGCGGAAGCAATACAGCAACCTTTTTGCGCTGGGTTGAATACTTCTCCGCCACAGCATGCTTCTTCAGATATGTTATAAATCGTCCCACTCGCGGGGTCAGCATCATTCCGATAGCAACAGCCCTGTGTATTTTTATCAAAAGGTATGCCACCACAATCATCGCCGTCGTCGTCATCATCGTCGTCATCGTCATCATCATCGTCATCATCATCGTCGATGTCATCATCGTCATCGTCATCATCGTCATCGTCATCATCGTCATCGTCATCGTCGTCATCGTCGTCATCGTCGTCATCGTCGTCGTCATCGTCGTCATCGTCGCCACAATTCGGGTCAACAACGCAAGAGCAGGTGCTTTCATTCAATGTTTCACAAATTCCTGGGCAGGTTATGCCTTCACAACAATTATCCTTTCTAACGCAAGCACATTCAGAAACATTCCATTCTTCACATCCCTCGCATTCTTTCGCAATCGCACAACACACTTGATTTTGAACGCAAGAACAGGTGCTTTCATCCAATGTTTCACAAATTCCTGTACAGGTTATACCTTCACAACAATTATCCTTTCTAACGC
>JBJFAP010000008.1:0-4556 GCA_051887975.1 Alphaproteobacteria bacterium
GGCAACCGTCACGTTTTATCAGGGGCGTTTAGTTGTCGGTGGTTCTCGTGATTTGCCAAATAAGCTTTGGTTTTCCAAAAGTTTTTCTATCATGAATTTTGATACGGGAACAGGATTGGATGATGAAGCCATCAGTTTTTCCATTTTATCGGATCAAGTAAACGCTATTTGCGCGCTTGTACCGGGCAGACATTTGCAAGTTTTTACTTCCGGCTCGGAATGGATGGTATCGGGTGAACCTTTAACAGCTCAGAATATTCAATTAAAAAGACAAACAAAAGTCGGTTCTCCGCTTTATAAATATGTGCCACCGGTTGATGTATCAGGAGCAACATTATTTGTCAGTGCAAACGGTAAGGAAATTTGTCAATTCTTGTTTGAAGATTTAGAGCAGGCATATCAAGCAAAAAATTTGTCTTTAATTTCTTCGCATTTAATCAATAAACCGGTTGATATGGATTATGACGCATCACGGCGTTTGGTTTATGTCATAATGGCTGATGGCAAAATGGCAAGTTTAACGAATTATCGATCCGAAGATGTTTTGGCATGGAGTTCGCATGAAACAAAAGGTTCTTTCAAATCTGTTTGTGTGTTGAATGAACAAGCTTATTTTATCATAGAACGTGATGGCATTTTTTCTTTGGAAGTTTTTGATGATGATGTTTTAACGGATTGTGCTTTTTTAGGACAAGATGATACAGAACACATAACGTGGACGGGGCTTTCTGTTTTAAACGATAAAACAGTTCAAGTGATTGGCGATGGTAAAATGGAAGAAAGTCAAAAAGTATTATCCGGTACAATTACTTTAAAATATCCGGTTAAAAAGATTGAAGTCGGGCTTGCTTATACGCATAAAATAGTGCCTCTGCCACCGGTTGAAAATGGCTCTGTTTTCCCATTAAAAGCGGTCAGATTGATTGAAGTTAGATTTAAAGTTTTAAAGACGCAATCTTTGCGCGTCAATGTCGGTAACGGTTATGAAGAATACGTTGTGCCCGCTTTAAATGAAATGTATGTGCTGGATTCGCCCGTATCAGATAAAACAACAGACGTATGTATTCATGCTCTGGGTTGGATCAGGGACGGTGTGTCGCCCTTATGGCAAATAGAAAGCTCGACACCGCAAAAATGCAAAATTGTGTCTGTAACATCAATAATGAAGGAGAATGAATAATGGGAAATTTAACATCAAGTACTCATTTTAACGATTTAATTTTAACGACTTTGAATGGTGATCAGGAAGCCAAAAATTTAAAAGCAGAACGCAAAAATGTTTTGTTGGAACAAAAAAATAATCAAAAAACATTAAAACAAAAATTGGGCAGCTATCGCGCAAAAATGGCTTCCGAAGGCGTTGCCGGTGTCAGTGATGGCGTGGCAAAAGGGTTGCTTGAAGAAACTGAAGAACAAAATAAAGCGTTGGCAGATTCTTTTAACAGAAAACTGAAAGCCAAAACGCGTGCTAACCGCCAAAAAGCATTGCTTGCTGCCGGTGATTTAATTAAAAGTGCTTCCGTCGGTTTTGCACAAAAATAGGACGAAATCGATATGACAATACATAAAAAAACAGAAAGTTTTTTTTCATCTGTATTGCCGGAAAAACTTTTAAAAATACTGCAGGATTACAATGACTTTACGGCGAATCCGGCCCCGAATGACATTAAATCTTTCGGGGCTTATCATTTGGCTTGTAAAAACGCGCTTTCGCATATTGTTTTGCTTTTGCGCGTTTTACAAGCTCATAAAGGACAAGAAGAAAATAAAGATTGGTTGCAAGAAGCAAAAACAGCAATAACGGATGATGAAGATGAAAACATCTATGGCGACATTGACGGAATTTGTATGGATATGGGATAAGTATCAAAATTTGACTTTGCCAAAGCATCATTGTCAAATGTGTTATTTTTTATCCAAAGTTTGGGCATCAAAAACAAAGCACGCCCTTTTAATGGCGTTCAGAGATTCGGGTAAATCAACGATTGTTGGTCTTTTTTGTGCGTGGCTTTTATATTCAAATCCGGATGTTCGTATTTTAATTATGTCAGCAGATTTTGAATTGGCAAAAAAGATGGTACGTAATATCAAACGAATTATTGAAAAACATCCTTTGACACATCATTTAAAACCGGCTCAAAAAGACCAGTGGGCATCTGACAGATTTACAGTTGTTCGTCAAAAAGAATTGCGAGATCCTTCCGTTCTTGCGCGCGGAATAGGGACTAATATTACCGGTTCACGTGCTGATGTTGTGATTTGCGATGATGTGGAAGTGCCAAAAACTTGCGACAGCGTGTCAAAACGTATGGATTTAAAAGAAAAATTAACCGAGCTTGATTTTGTTCTTGTTCCAAACGGAATGATGCTTTATGTGGGGACACCGCATACAAAGCAAACAATTTATGATAACTCGGAAAATGGTTTCTTGAGTGGCTTTTGTTTGATGAAATTACCTGTTTTGGATAAAAACGGAAAAAGTGTTTGGGAAGAAAGATTTCCTGTCGAAAAAATAAACGCAATTAAAAAAAGGGCCGGCCCTTTGAAGTTTTTAAGTCAAATGATGCTTTCTCCCGTTGAATTAAAGGAAAGTCGATTGAATGTCAACTTAATACGTTTTTATCAAGAAGAATTGAATTATCAGGAAACTAATCATACAGCAGTATTAAAAATCGGCAATAAAAAAATGGTTTCGGGTTCGGCTTGGTGGGATCCTTCATTCGGAAAAAGTGAAGGGGACAGAAGTGTTCTTGCGTGTGTGTTTTTCGATGATGAAGGAAATTGTTATGTCCATGATATGATATATATCAATGTTCAAGACGAAAATAATGCGGCAGAAGAACAATGTTTTAACGTATCAAATGCTGTTCAAAAATATCACTTGCCGTGTGTGATGATTGAAACAAACGGGATTGGTAAATTTTTGCCGGAGTTGTTAAAAAAGACTTTAAAGGAAAAAGGTATCGGATGTGCGGTTTTACCAAAAATTTCACATATTCCGAAAGCCAGAAGAATTTTGGAAGCATTAGATGCAAGGCTTTCAAACGGCAGTATTTATATGAATGAACGCATTAAGCAAACACCTTTTATTCAAGAAATGACCGATTGGAACGCCGATGCAAAAAATATACACGATGACGGTTTGGACGCTTTGGCAGGTTGTTTGTCGGCCGAACCTGTGCGTTTAAAATACAGTGTAAACAAAGTTGCTTCTTTTAATTGGCAACAAAGCAGATGTTTTAAAATTTTGGAATAATTTTTAAGGAGAAAAGAAAATGAATGATGATGAAATTGATATTTTCGCGCGTACTTTATATGGCGAAGCGCGTGGAGAAGGATTAAAAGGAATTGAAGCTGTTGCAAGTGTGATTTTAAATCGTGTTATGGCTTCGAAAACTTATCCGCTTTGGTGGGGAAAAACAGTAAAGGAAGTGTGCTTAAAACCTTTACAATTTTCTTGCTGGAATCCGGATGATAAAAATTTTCAAAAAATTATGAAAGTCGATGAAACAGATGATGTTTTTTGTTTGTGTAAAAGAACTGCTGTTCGTGCTTTAAATGGTTTTTTGGAAGATCAAACAAAGGGTGCAACACATTATCATAATAAAAAAGTTAATCCCGCATGGGCAAAAAAATTAACGCCTGTATATGAATATGGTAATCATTCGTTTTACAGGGAGATACCATAAATGACTCAATTTGATGTTGAAATCGGAAAATTGATGGCTCAATTTGAAAGCGTTCAACAACGCATAGACGAGCTGAAAAAAGGAATGGATAATACAAACAAACAACTTCAAATTTGGCGAAAAGATTTTGATTGCTTTACCGGTGAAATAATGGAAAAAATGGAAAAACGCTTTGTGTTGCGTTCTGAATTAGCACCGATTAAAGCCGTCTTGTCTGTTGTTGCGGTGGCAACCGTAAGTGCCATTTGTTTGAATTTATCAGAGGTATTTTTTTCAAAATTTTTATAACAAAAGGAGGTAAAATGAATTTTGTAATAACTTATTTTAATGATGTTTTGGTCGCAATTACATCTGTCGTTGCGGCGGCAAGTGCTGTTTGTGCGCTAACACCGAATACAAAAGATGATACGATTGTGGCAAAAATCCGCGGCATATTGGATGTTTTGGCATTGAATGTCGGAAAAGCAAAAGTCGTTGCATAAAGACAAAAACACCCGATTAAAAAATCGGGTGTTTGTTTTTCAATTATGAATATTGACGAAAATGATCAGGAATGTAAGCAATAACATACCTTATTTCGTGTGTCGGTGCTTTATACATCGCCGGTGTTTCTTTTCCCTCTTTTTCATTTAAAATCGAATCTATGATCTAACCCGGCAGGTATATCGGATCTGATCTTCCAGACGCATTCTTGTCGGAACAGGTCGAACACGATCTTTTCTCACCGGTTTTGGAGTCGCAGGCACTTGATTTTTCGGAGCTTGTTGTGTCTGTGTTTCGGCATTTTCTTTTTGTGATTTTATCATCTGCGTGTTTTTTTCATTCATTATTTTTTCTAGTAATGTATGATCATAATCAGTTAATTTA
>JBJFAP010000009.1:0-4420 GCA_051887975.1 Alphaproteobacteria bacterium
CCAACTTATCCATGATAAATTCACGGATATTCAAGTCTTCGTGCAACAACTTGGCATAATCTTTCTTACCGGAAAACCAGCGAGAATCCCAAGTTTTATTAATGCCTATACGAAGGCCATTTGGATTGACTTTTTGCCCCATTAGACTTTCTCCTCTTTTTCACGAACGACAATCGTCAAGTTTGAAAATGCTTTGATAATTCTGCCTGCGCGGCCTTTTGCCATCGGATGATAGCGTTTCATTATCATTGCCTTCCCAACATAGCTTTCAGCTACATAAAGACGATCCACATCCAGGTTATGATTGTTTTCTGCATTAGCAATTGCCGCTTGCAAAACTTTTTTCACTTCACCTGCTACACGACGTTTGGAAAAAGTAAGCTCTGACAGAGCCTTTCCAACAGCCATACCACGAATAGATGCAGCAACTAAATTTAATTTGCGCGGACTTGTACGGATTGTACGAGCCTTTGCCATTGCTGCCTTTTCATTTTTTACTTTAACCATCGTTATCCAACCTTTGCTTGTTTATCAGCTGCTGCTGTATGACCAACGAATGTACGAGTCGGTGCAAATTCACCAAACTTATGACCGACCATATTTTCCGTCACCAACACCGGGATAAATTTCTTACCGTTATGTACCCCAAATGTCAAGCCAACGAATTCAGGCAAAATCGTTGAACGACGAGACCAAGTTTTGATCACTTCATGACGACCCGCAGCGTGGGCTGCTTCTGCTTTTTTAAGCATATAGCCATCAACAAAAGGACCTTTCCAAATTGAACGAGTCATTTCTTAAGTCTCCTATTTCTTCTTGTTCAAGTGACGAGAACGCATAATTAAATGGTCTGTCTTCTTATTTGTACGAGTCTTCATACCACGCGTGCATTTACCCCAAGGAGTAACTGGCGGTTTACCACCATTCGTACGACCACCATGCGGGTGATCAACTGGGTTCATTGAAATACCACGTGTTTGAGGACGAATACCCAACCAACGAGAACGTCCGGCCTTTCCTAATGATGTGTTTTGATTATCAGCATTTGATACAGCACCAATAGAAGCCAAACATTCACCACGAACCAAGCGCAATTCGCCTGAATTTAAGCGCAATTGTGCATATCCGCCGTCTTTACCGATAAGTTGTGCATAACAACCAGCAGAACGCGCTAATTGACCACCACGACCGGCACGTAATTCAACATTGTGAACAATTGTACCGACAGGCATATTCTTAAGCGGCATTGCATTACCCGGTTTAATATCCACTTTATCACCGCAGATAACTGTATCACCGGCTTTCAAACGTTGTGGAGCCAAAATATATGCTTGTTCTCCATCTTCGTATGTTATCAAAGCGATAAATGCAGTTCTGTTCGGATCGTATTCCAAGCGTTCAACTGTTGCAGACATATCACGCTTTGTGCGTCTGAAATCAATCAAACGGAAAGCACGTTTATGTCCACCACCACGATGGCGACTTGTAATATGACCATGGTTATTGCGACCACCGGAACTTTTCAGTCCTTCAGTCAACGCCTTTACAGGAGCACCCTTGTACAGTTCGCTGCGATCAATCGCAATTAAACTTCTCATAGCAGGTGTCGCAGGCGTGTAAGTTTTTAAAGCCATTTTACTTTATTCCTGTTACATCTAATTTTTCGCCTTCAACTAAAGTCACGATAGCTTTTTTGAAATCGCTACGGACACCTTTTTGACCGCGGAACATTTTTTGTTTACCCGCAACATTTAAAGTGTTGACTGCTTTTACCTTAACACCGAACACACCTTCAACGGCCTTTTTAATTTCAGCCTTTGTCGCATCACAAGCAACTTCAAAAGTTACTTGATTTTGTTCGGATACCTTCATAGCCTTTTCTGTAATCACAGGGCGACGCAATACAGCGTACAAACGGTCTGTCATTTCAGTTGTGGCTTGCTTTACTGTCGTTTTCTTCATTATTTTAACAAAGCCTCCAAGTAAGCGACAGTCTCTTTCGTTAATACCAAAGTATCACGACGGAGAATGTCATAGACATTGGCGCCTTTGTCAGAAAGAACATCAATGCCGACAATATTACCAGACGCCAAAGCGAAATTTTCATCAACTTTGTCGCCACCTAAAATCAAAGCAGAAGTCCAACCCAGAACATCAAAGGCCTTTTTCAAGTCTTTTGTTTTCGGAGCTGACAATTTTGCTTCGTCCAAAATAAACAATTTTCCATCTTTCATTTTGGCTGATAAAGCACATTTCAAACCAAGTTTGCGAATTTTCTTGTTCAAGTCATAAGCATGAGAGCGAACAACAGGACCAAATGCAACCGCACCATGTCTGAATTCCGGAGCACGTAATGTACCCTGACGAGCAGCACCACGACCTTTTTGACGGAAAGGCTTTTTTGTTGTTCCGGAAATTGTGCTTAAATTTTTAACTGAATGTGTACCTGCACGGCGTTTTGCCAACTGCCAATCAACAACACGCGCAAGAATGTCTGAACGAACTTCAACACCGAAAATAGCGTCTGATAAGTCCACAGAACCCACTTTTTTATTTTCCAAATTGATAACGTCACATTTCATTGTCGTTATTCCTTTACTTCTTCAGAAGTTGCTTCTGCTGGAGCTGCTGCTTCAACCGGAGCTTCGACTTCTTGTTTAACTTCTTCAACAACTGCTTTTGTTTTTAAACCAGCAGGCATCGGAGCATCGTTTGGAACCGCGCGCTTAACCGCATCTTTAATGATAACCATATTACCATCAAAGCCAGGGACAGCACCCTTTACCATAATCAACCCCTTATCTTCATCCAATTCAACAACCTGTAAGTTTTGAACTGTAACACGAACAGCACCCAAATGACCAGGCATTTTGTGTCCTTTAAAGACCTTACCCGGATCTTGACGTTGACCCGTTGAACCTGCGGAACGGTGTGTCAAAGAAACACCATGTGTTGCATTATCACCGTGGAAATTCCAACGTTTCATAACACCGGCATAACCTTTACCGATTGAAGTACCCGTTACATCGACATATTGTCCTTTAACGAAGTGATTAACACTTAATTCACTACCAACAGGAACGACACAATCGTCTGAAACTCTGAATTCCACAACATCCTTTTTCAAAGCTGTTTTTGCTTTTGCAAATTGAACGCGTTGTGGTTTTGCAACTTTCTTTTCTTTAACAGAACCTGCACCCAATTGCAAAGCGACATATCCGTCCTTTTCTTTTGAACGGACACCGATAACTTCGCAATTATCCACTTTTAAAACGGTAACAGGAACATGATTACCCTGCTCTGTAAACAAGCGAGTCATACCAACTTTTTCTGCGATAATACCTGTACGCATCGACTGCCTCCCTACAACTTAATTTCCACATCAACACCGGCAGCCAAGTCAAGCTTCATCAAAGCATCAACTGTTTGCGGGGTCGGATTAACAATATCCAATACACGCTTATGTGTACGGATTTCAAACTGTTCGCGTGATTTTTTATCAACGTGCGGAGAACGGTTTACTGTAAATTTTTCAATACGAGTCGGCAATGGGATAGGTCCTTTAACCTCTGCACCAGTGCGCTTTGCTGTATTGACAATCTCGCGAGTGGATTGGTCCAACAAGCGATGATCAAATGCTTTTAAGCGAATTCTGATATTTTGATTATCCATTTTTTTTACCTTATAAACTCTACTCGAAACGACCTTTTAATCTTTTCTAATAATATTAAAAAAACCTTTTAGCGACCAATTCGAGTAGCTAAAAGAAACCTGCCCCGAATCAAAACGGAAACTCTGCCCGTCCGTCCGGAACCCTTAAGAACAAGACGTTAGGAAGGTTTTTATTGCCTTCACCGCCTTGGAAAGTGTTGGCAGTATATAACACTTTGTCTTTTCTGTCAAGTACTTTTTTTAAATTTTTTTAACATAAATTATTCTCTGTAAAAAAAAGTTGACATTTGTTGCAGATATGTTATAATGAATGTATGTTGTTCAATAAAGGAAAGGAAAGAATAAAAATGGCAAAAGTAGTACCAATGTTACATCCAACTCAAACGACTTTTGAAGAAAGACAGTTTTTTTGGGACAATCAGTTTCAAATAGAAAAAAGACTATCAGAAGAAGAATCATTAAAACAGCAAGAATCTGCTAAAAAATATTTGGAATACAGAAATTCATTGACAGGTCGCATACGGCACTTTTTGGGAATTGACAAGCCGGAATTTAAGAAAAATCCACAAATAACCGAAGCAAGTCCGGAAGAAATTCAAAAAGAGAATGCTTCTTTTGATTTTTTGAGTAATTGTAATTCATGGGCAGGTGTGTACAAAAAATTTGATGACGGGCTTGTTTATTACACAAATGAAATTTCGGTTCAAGGAAAGTCCGAAGAAGAAATAAAATATATGCAGCAAACTTT
>JBJFAP010000010.1:0-4377 GCA_051887975.1 Alphaproteobacteria bacterium
CAAGTCGGTTGTGAGGAAGGGGAATATTGTTTGTTGAATTGGACAAAGTCGTCTTGGAGTATGACGGATGCTTATCCGACTGCGCCCGCTGCCGTCACAGGCGATTTATACGGCCGTTGCGAAAAAGTCGATGAACACTTTGCAATGCCGATTATTTCCGGCGATGCGGCCGGCACACCGGTTGTCAAGCAAGTCGGCTGTAAGAATGGGGAATATTGCTTGTTGAATTGGACAAAAGAAACATGGAAAATAACAGAATCTTATCCGACTGCGGCCGCTGCTGCAACAGGCGATTTATACGGCCGTTGTGAAAAAGTCGATGAACACTTTGCGATGCCGTTATTCAAGGACGATGCATCCACAGCTTCCGGACACGTTAAAAAGCCATGTCCTGCCGGTCAATATTGTTATCTGAATTGGAAAAGCGCAAACAGTTGCACAGCCGCGTCTGCGTCAGCTTCGGGCGTTATTTACGGGGCTTGCGCGCAAATGGACGAAACGGGTGTTTGCCCTTATGGCGGATAGTTATTTTTTCAGGATTTTCCCACCGGATAAGGGAAATGGTACACCGGTTGTCGTTGGATAAGTGAACGGTAATCCGTATAAACTTCTGACAGCAAGAAAAGCAAAACTTTCTGCATCGATGCACATTGAATCCCAACCGACTTCTTCTGCGGTTTTAACAGTGGCAGATAAATGTTGCTTTAAATATTTTACCATAGACGGATTGTATGCGCCCCCACCGGTAATCACAAACAAATCCGGATTCATCGGTAAAAATTTTTGTACTGCTTGCACCAACGCTTCGCAAGTAAATGCCGTCAATGTAGCCGCACCATCTGCGGCGGAACAACCTTGCACTTCTTGAAGGCAATCTTTAAAATCCGTTCTTTCCAAAGCTTTGGGCGGTTGCTTTAAGATACTTTTATGTTGCATTAACTTATTAAGTACGCGGATATCGACATTTCCTTTTGCGGCCCACAGACCGTCAAAGTCCATTTCTGCGCCTAATTTTTCTTGCATCCACCGGTCAATCAATACATTGCCGGCGCCTACATCAAATGCAATCAATTCGCCATTTTGCCCGATAAACGTTAAAGAAGATATACCGCCAATGCTGAAAATGACTAAAGGTTTGGGTAAATTTCTGGCAAGAGCTTCATAATAAACAGGGAAAATGGGCGAACCTTGCCCGCCGCTTAACAAATCCGCTTGATAGAAACGGCTGACGACAGGGACACCAAAGGCTTTAAACATTTGCTCGGCATTGCCGATTTGAATGGATATTTTTTCACTTGGGCGATTTAAAATCGTATGTCCTGAAAATCCGATGACATCAATTTGCCTTGAAGAAATGTTTAAGCTATCCATCAGTTCTTGAACGGCTTTGATATGTTCTTGCGTCAACAAATCTTCGACAGATTTTAAATACTCTGGATCTTTTTGCCCGTCAGAGCCCAACACAGAACGAATAGCTTCTCTCATCATCGGGGAATAAGGACGTGAAAAACATTTCCGCCTTTCGTAAATATCAACACCGTCCGTTTTAATAAAGGCAACATCTATACCACTGATTGCCGTATCGCTTTCCAATCCGATAGCCCACAAAGATTTTAAATCAATATCCATATTTTTTCCTTTAAATATTATTTTTTTCTATTATAATAAGAATACGTTAGGAATGCAAATAAATATAATACGATGAAAATTTTAACCTTCGGCTGTCGCCTTAATACTTATGAATCCGCGCTTATTCGTCAAATAGCGGGCAATTTGGATAATGTGATTGTTGTTAATACTTGCGCTGTAACGGCTGAAGCAGAACGCCAATGTCGTCAGGAAATTCGAAAATTACGCAAGGAAAATCCAACGGCTCAAATTATTGTCACCGGTTGCGCGGCTCAATTAAATCCCGAAATATATGCGCAAATGCCGGAAGTGGATAAAGTTTTGGGAAACCGCGAAAAATTAAAAAAAGAATCTTTTTTATGTTTGGATAAAACAATCGTGTCAGATGTTATGAACTGTGATTTTGAAATACCTGTCGTGTCTGATTTTGAAGGCAGAACGCGCGCTTTTATTCAAATTCAACAAGGATGTGATCATAAATGCACTTTTTGTATTGTCAATCAGGTAAGGGGAAAAAACAAGGGCGTTCCCGTCGAACAGGTAATTAAACAGGCTCAAACTTTTGTTGATAAAGGGTACGCAGAACTTGTTTTAACCGGCGTTGATGTTGTCAGTTATCCTTATGGTTTTTCTGATTTGGTTGAAAAAATTTTAAACGAAGTGAAAGGTTTAAAACGCTTGCGTTTCGGCTCTGTTGACCCTGCCGGTGTGGATGATAAGTTAATTCATTTGTTTGGTGATTATGAACAATTGATGCCACATATGCATTTATCGATTCAATCCGGTGATGATACTATTTTGCGCCGTATGGCAAGAAGACACAGACGCGAAGATGTTTTCACCTTGACGGACAAGATAAGGAAAATTCGTCCGGATTTTGTTTTCGGTAGCGATTTTATTACGGGCTTTCCGACAGAAACGGATAAAATGTTTGAAAATACGGTGGATTTAGTCAAACATGCGGATATTATTTTATTGCATGTTTTTCCTTTTTCCGTAAGGCCCAGCACTCCTTCGGCAAAGATGGAAATGGTTGATGCATCTGTGCGCAAAGAACGCGCAAAAATTTTACGCCAAACGGGACAGGATTTGCTTCAAGCTTACCTAAAAGGGCAAATAGGAAAAAAATCAAAAGTTTTGGTGGAAACAACAAATAAAGGCTTTAATGAACATTATATTCCTGTTATACTGTCTGGTAAGACGGAATCTGGAAAAATTATTGACGTGATAAATGAAAAGGTAAAAGACGATGGGTTTGTGGGAAAAATTTAAGTCAGGTTTAAAGAAAACATCTTCTAAATTAGAAACGGCTTTGCGTTTTACAAAGCTGGATGATGCCGCCTTACAAGATTTGGAAGATGCGCTTATTTTAACGGATATGGGGGCCGTACAAAGTGCCGAATTGACATCTTTGATGGCAAAGCAAAAACCGCAATCTGTGGAAGAAGCTAAACAAATTTTGGCGGATAAAATGAAAGAAATTTTATCCCCGTGTATGAGGCCTTTAAAGATAGAACGGGATAACGGGCCTTTTGTCATTTTAATGGTCGGTGTCAATGGTACAGGAAAAACAACAACCATAGGAAAATTGGCAAGTCAATATCAACAACAAGGATTTAAAGTTTCTATGGCTGGCGCAGATACTTTTCGGATGGCGGCTATCGAACAATTACAAGAATGGGCAAAAAGAATCAATTGTCCGGTTTACACATCACATATCGGTGCAGATCCGGCCGGTACGGCTTACGATGCTTATATGCAAGCCATTAAAAACAAAGATGATATATTATTTATCGATACGGCCGGTCGTTTACAAAATAAAAAAGAATTGATGGCAGAGCTTGAAAAAATAGTGCGTGTTATCAAAAAAATAAATCCGAATGCGCCGCACGCAACTTTATTGACATTAGACGCAACAACGGGACAAAACGCGATTTTGCAAGTTGAAGCTTTTCAAGAAATGACAGCGGTTAACGGTTTGATTATGACAAAATTGGACGGTACGGCAAAGGGCGGAATTTTAATTGCTTTGGCAAAACAATTTAAACTTCCTGTTTATTTTGTGGGTGTCGGAGAAAAAACTGACGATTTGTTAACTTTTGATGTAGATAATTATGTAAAAGGATTACTTGGATTCGATTCATGATGAAAGTTCGTCGATTTATTGAACGTATATTATCATATTCATCACAACATTTGTGGGCTTTTATTTTATTGTCTTTAGCAGGGGCAGTTCAAACAAGCAACGTTGCTTTGTTTGACAGTCTTGCAAGCAGTCTTTATTTGGGACATTTCGGACAATCCGATTTGGCGTTTAACTTTTTTATGGGGGCGATTTTTTTAATCTTGGGCGGTGCAATTGCTTTAAGACAGAATCGTTTTTTCGGTAAAGGCTTTTTGCCGTTTTTGTTTGTTGCCTTTTTTTTTCAAACGGGAATAGCTTATGCAATTCGGTATAATTTGCCGGTATCTGCGGATATTTTGTTTATTTCAAAATGGGCATATCGAGCCGTTCTTTTTGGCGGTTTTTGGAATTATGCTTTTCGTTTTATTGAATTAAATTTGAAATCAAAACGCTTTTTATTTTTGATTTTGTGTGAATTTTTCGGATTTACGCTGACAGGATTATTTGTTTACTTGACCGCAAATATTTTATCCGTAAAAATATTTTTCATTTTGCTTGGAATGTCAACGTTGGCGTTATTTGCTTTGCTTGCAAAAATATCTGCATTTGAAAAAATAACACCG
>JBJFAP010000011.1:0-4371 GCA_051887975.1 Alphaproteobacteria bacterium
AAGCGGCTTGCAAGTTCTGCGGTTTGATACTGGTCGCCTTTCCAAAAACGGCGGCAAGCATCACGAAATTTGTCATTCCATTGTCCAAAAAGTTGTGGAAAATTTCCGTATTGATATCCTCCCCAACCGATGTCCCAAGGTTCGGCAATTAATTTTACATTTTTTAAAACCTTGTCTTCTTTAAGAGCCTTAAAAAACGGTGCATCGGGTGAAAAAGATCCATCTCCGGTTCTGCCAAGAGTTGTTGCCAAATCAAATCTGAAGCCATCAATGCCAAAAACTTCGACCCAATAACGCATAGAATTTAAAACTAATTCCAATGTCGCTGGATTGTCAAAATTTAACATATTGCCGCAACCTGTATCATTCATATAATAGCGTTTGTTATCGGGACTTAAACGATAATAGGTTGAATTATCTATTCCTTTTAAACAAACAGACGGACCAAGATGATTGCCTTCACCGGTATGATTATAAACAACATCTAAAATAACTTCAATTCCATGATTGTGCAGCGTTTGTACCGTTTTTTGAATGTCCTGTAAATTGTCTTTTGTCAAATAAGAAGGTTGAGGTGCCATAAAACAAACAGGATCATATCCCCAATAATTTGTTAATCCTTTTTCTTGTAAAAATGTCGGAGTGGCATTTGCTGCTATTGGCAATAATTCTATGGCTGTAATGCCTAAATCTGTTAAATAATTGCAAACGCGTTTGGCTGATAGGCCAAGAATTTTTCCACGCAAATAAGACGAAATTTTGGGATTATGAATGCTGAAACCTTTGATATGCATTTCGTAAAGAACAGTTTTATTCCATGGCGTTTTAGGGTGTTGTGTATTTAAATATTGTTTTAATTTTTCTGTATCAGCGACTATACATTTAGGCATAAAACGCGCGCTGTCCGTTGTGTTAAAAGAAAAATCTTCATCTTCATCGTCAAAGTTATAAGCGAACATAGATGAATGAATCTTCAAATTCTTTGTTAATAATTTTGCTGCCGGATCAAGTAATAATTTATGTCTGTTAAAGCGTAATCCTTCCATGGGCGCATATCTGCCCCCAACACGATAGGCATATTGTTGTCCTTCTTTCAAGCCGCAAATATAAATATGCCAAATATCATTCGTTTTGTTTGTTAAAGCAAACCTGCGTATTTCTTTTCCAAAACGATTAAACAAGCACAAACTGACAGATGTTGCATTCTGCGAATAAATAGAAAAATTCACGCCCCCTTCATCAGGAGTCGCACCTAGCGGATAAGGATAGCCTTTTTGGGTGTGAAATTTTTTCTTAAACATTATTCTCCAGTTTTTTCGGTTTTATTATTATGGTAGATAAGGGCGGTAAAGTCAAGCTTAAAGCATATTTCTTAAAATTCCATCCGTCTGATAAGGTATGTAAGTCGCCTGTGTTTAAAACACCGGAACCATTATATTTAACATTATCTGAATTGAAAATTTCTTGGTAAATACCTGCTTTATTAACACCGACCTTGTAATTATGTAAGACTTCCGGTGTGAAATTAGAAACACTGATTATAAAATCATCATCATTGGTGCTTTTACGGATAAAAGAAATAACGGAATGTTCTGTGTCAGAACCATCAATCCATTCAAAGCCTGCTTGATCAAAATCCAATTCGTAAAGAGCCGGTTCTGTTTTATGTAATTCATTTAAATCTTTAACAAGCGTTTGAATACCGTTTCTGTTTTTATCCAATAATTCGTTCCACGACAAGCTGTCGTTAAATCGCCATTCATGCGTTTGCGCAAATTCACTGCCCATAAAAAGCAACTTCTTTCCCGGGTGGGTGTACATAAAGGTAAAGTAAGCTCTTAAGTTTGCAAATTTTTGCCATGGTTCACCGGGCATTTTATCAATCAAAGGACCTTTTCCGCTGACAACTTCATCATGTGAAAGAGGTAAAACAAAGTTTTCATTGAAAGCATATGTTAACGAAAAAGTCATTTCATATTGATGATATTTTCTATGGACGGGTAAACGGCGCATGTATTGTAAGCTGTCGTTCATCCATCCCATATTCCATTTATAAGTAAATCCTAAACCACCAACATAAGTGGGACGGGATACCATTGGCCAAGAAGTTGATTCTTCTGCAAAAGTAACAGCACCTGATTTTTCCGCGTAAACCCATTCATTTAATCGACGCAAAAAAGCGATTGCTTCAATGTTTTCATGTCCACCGTATTGATTAGGGACCCATTCACCGCTTTTGCGCCCGTAATCCAAATAAAGCATACTGGCAACAGCATCGACACGCAAACCGTCTATGTGGTATTCTCTTAACCAAAATAATGCATTGGCAAGCAAGAAATTAGCGACTTCTGTTCGACCGTAATTATAAACTTTTGTTCCCCATTCTTTTTGTTCGCCTTTTCTTGTATCGGCATATTCATATAAAGCCGTTCCGTCAAAATAATCCAAACCGTGTTTGTCTTTTGGAAAATGAGCCGGAACCCAATCAATGATAACGCCGATACCTTCTTGGTGCAGGCAATCGATTAAAAACTTAAAATCGTCCGGATTACCATAGCGTGCTGTCGGAGCATAAAGTCCAATCGCTTGATATCCCCAAGAACCATCAAAAGGATATTCATTGACTGGCATAAATTCAACGTGTGTAAAGCCCATATATTTAATGTATTCAGGCAATTCTTTTGCCAATTCACGATAGGTTAAAAAGCGGTTGCCTTCTAAAGAATTTCTGCGCCAAGAACCTAAATGTAATTCATAAATGGACATAGGTGTGTGCATTTCGTTATGCTTGTTTTTACGCTGTTCCATCCACTTTTCATCTGCCCATTGATAGCGTTTGTTGTTATAGACTGCGCTTGCTGTGTTTGGTCTTAATTCTGCCGCAAAACCAACAGGATCTGACTTCAATGGCAAAACTTGACCTTTGTTATCAACGACTTCGTATTTATAAAATTCGCCTTCTTTGATATCGGGAACAAATATTTCCCAAATACCATGTCCGGCACGATTACGCATCATATGTCGTCTGCCATCCCAAGTGTTAAAATTACCGATAACACTGACTCTGCTGGCGTTAGGAGCCCATACGGCAAACACAACGCCTTCGATTCCTTCATGACATGTTAAATGAGCTCCCAATTTATCGTATAAATTTTTGTGTGTGCCTTCTGCCATCAGGTATAAGTCAAAATCAGATAATACCGGTGTAAAACGATATGGATCATGCGTGATATAAGTGCGCCCGTCTTCGAAATGGATTCGCAACTTATAAGCAAAAATTTCTTGGACATCCGGTAAATTCAGTTGAAACAACCCAAAAGGGTGAATCTTTTCCATCGTTCCGATTTCTGCCGTTTCGTCTAAAGAAATGACATCAACTTGTTTTGCTTTTGGGTAGCAAACACGGATAAAATGTCCGCCCGAATCGGATGGATGAATGCCCAAAACGGAAAACGGGTCGCCACAGCCACCAGTCATCAAAGATTGTTTAAATGAAGTACTTAATTCTTTTTCCATAAATTTTCCCCTATTTTGCACTTATATAGCATAAGAACAAAAAAGAATCAAAGGGAAAATTAAATTATTCTGGAATTTCTATCATGACTGGTTGTAAAGGTGTCTTTTCTTCATCTTCTTGTGGTGAAGTTGCCAACGGCATAGAATCTTCAATAACGATTGGCTCGGCAGATGAATTTGATTGTTTCTTGTTCCGAGCAGACTTTGTCTTTTTTTCCGGATTTTCCGGTTGCTCTGTCAAAGATACTTGTGTGGCATCTTGTTCCGTCAACTCTTCTGCTTCAAACAAAGCCTGTTGCGCTTGCAAAGCGGCTTCCCTTTGTGCTTGTTGTTGTGCAGCAATGGCAGAAGCTTTTGCTTGTTCGTTCTGTATTGCCAAATCCAACATACGCGTGTAATGATCGGCATATTGCATATATGTTTCGTAAAGAACACGATCATCTTGCACTTTTGCATCTTTTGCTAACGACAAGTACTTGTCAATCAATTGTTGCGATGTGCCGCGAATACGACCAGCGACTGACGATGAATCAAAAACACTATTACGCGTCACAGCATTGTTTTGATGACGGTTGCCACCAAAGCGATTATTGTTATTTCCGTGTCGTCCGTTTTGACGATTTTTATTAGATTGTTTCATGTTATAACCAATTTTTGTGGAATGTATATATCAAAAGCATAACTTTTATGCTTAACACAGATTGAGTATAAATAAAAATAAATAAAAAGCAAGTCTTTTTTTAATTTTTGTTTGCAAATTTTTATTTTTGGTGTATTCTGTTAAATGCAGGAGAACAAGAAAATGCCGGTAAATTTAACAAATGAAAAAGACTTGAATGCGTATTTGACGGACTT
>JBJFAP010000012.1:0-4356 GCA_051887975.1 Alphaproteobacteria bacterium
TGACGACGATGATGATGACGACGATTGTGAAAACGTTGTTTGCGGAACTTGTAAAACATTGAATAGAAGCACCTGCTCTTGTGTTGTTGACCCGAATTGCGGCGATGATGACGATGATGATGATGATGATGACGATGATGACGATGATGATGACGATGATGATGATGACGATGATGACGATGACGATGATGATGATGACGATGATGACGATGACGACGATGACGATGACGATGATGATGATGACGATGATGATGACGATGATGATGACGATGATGATGATGATGACGACGATGACGACGATGACGACGACGATGATGACGACGATGATGACGATGACGACGACGATGACGACGATGACGATGATGACGATGACGACGACGATGACGACGATGACGATGATGACGACGATGACGACGATGACGATGATGATGATGACGACGACGATGACGACGATGATGACGACGATGATGACGATGATGATGACGACGATGATGACGACGATGATGATGACGATGACGATGATGACATCGACGATGATGACGACGATGACGATGACGATGATGACGACGATGACGATGACGATGATGACGATGATGATGACGACGATGATGGCTATTGTTCAGACGGGTCAAAAGTTTATCAACCAACGTTTGAGTTGACTGATCGTGCATGTTGTTCAACAAATGTCTTAAAAGGTAATTTAGGACACGCTTGCTGTGAATCGCAAAAAACATTCTGTGCCAGTGATGAATCATCATCTGCATATTTGAATGATCAAGGAAAATGTGAAAAGTATAATTCCAACACAGGCCAAACGACATATGAAGATCCGGTAACTCGTTCCGCACAATTAATGTATTATAGATACTATTCTGAGTCTGATAATAATGAGCATTGGTTTGGCGGTTGTTGTTACGGTACGGCGTATGATATTTACAACAGAAATATCGTTGATGGCTGTTGTGGATTGGGTATTTACCCTTATTCATACGACACTTCTAGTGCCAATAAAGTACCAATGCCGGTTAAAGGGTCTCCTGTCGGATACATACAAAATATCTGTTGTAATGGAGATGAGAATGCTTACCTGGGACAATATTGCTACTACGACTGTTCAGCATCAGCGAAATGTTGTAAGGGAACACCATACTTAACAAACAGCTATGTCAGCTGGACCGATTACAATAATACCACTCATTCCGCAGAAAATGAAAAAGCAAGATTTTATGAATGCTGTCCAATAGAAGATTTTGATGAGAGTAGCTGTATGAGTGGCGGAAACTGTGAAAAAATTCCATATCATGTAGTTCCTGTACATGGTGTACCGGAAGGAAGCACAAAATATTCAACCGAATATTGTTGTCCTGCAGGTAGCCAAGCTTACATTTATCCCGGTTCGGACAGTTATGGTTGTTGTAATGGCGAATTGTTTGATACCGGTGATACCAGTAGGGCTGGTGGAATACAATACGATTGTTGTCCAAAAGATTTAATTTACGACAGAAATGCTGTTTATAAGACCGGAGACACCGGAAATGGGGGGCGTCCAAAGTATGCTTGTTGTTATTATAATTCTGATGGTAACAGAAATGTTGTCGTGCCGGTTGTTGCTGGAGCAAAGGCGGATGGTGAACAGTTCTGTTGCCCAATGGCTCGAAAGACACCAACCGGTCCATTAGAACCAACAAATGCATACCGCACATTAAATAATGGCACTGAAAATAACGGACCTTATTGTTGTGCTGGCGTTGTCAGCGAGAATTCACACTATAGTTGGCCTGCTTGTTGTGAGTATTTCAGTTCGGGTTATGCGTACGAAGAAGAAAAGTATTACTATTATTACCAATATTGGACATATGTTCATCCAGGAGATTCCACATACGGTAATGGTCAGATTTGTTGCCAGGAAGGAACAGAAGCTTATTTTATGGGATATAGTTGGGGCTATCCTATAATGAGTTGTTGTACTTCTGTTGATCCCGTATATGTAGATGTATATGATAATAATGGCAATCCAACCGGACAGAAAAAACTGTCTCATTACACGAATTGCAAAAATTCTCTTACTGGATCCGATTATACTCCTCCAGACAAGGAATATTGCGCTGAGATTACAAACAGATACGGTGATGTATATACAGTTTGTTGCCAGGGTGGTGCGCCGACACAAACGGCAGGGGGATCTTATACATGTTCAGATCCTTGCACAGGACCATGTACACAAAAAACAGAATAGGATGGTTGAAAAGCATCACAAAAAGAATGTGAATGAAACTCCACCGGCACAAGCCGGTGGATTTATTTTTATATGCTTTTGTTTTATTGACTTTTTGCTTCAATTGACCTATTTATAAACTGTAATTATCAATCTTGAAAGGAGAAAACTATGAAAAAAACTTTACTTTTAGCGGCGGGCTTGGCTTGTATTTTATCTGCCGGCGCTTTTGCCGATTGTGTTTGCGGAACTGCCGGTTGCGAAAAATGTGATTCAGCGGAAGATTATTTGGAAGATGTTGGTAAACATTTGAAAAAACAATCAAAGAAAATCCATAAAAAAGCATCTGTTATGCCGGTCGAATGTCAAGAAAATACGCCTTCTTATTGGCAAGAAGATGTTGCCGTTATCGGGCAAAATGCGTCCATCATATTGGATTATGCCGAAATGTTGGATGATGAAGTTGTGATGACACCCAATCAAAAAAAACAAGCCCAAGCAGATGCTATGAAATTAAAAGAAGCCGGACAAAAAATCAAAGACAAAGCACAAGCTGCCAAACAACAATGCCAAATGCTTGTCGCCCAATATGAACAAATCGAAGTCGATACCCCTGTCAATATGAACAAAATGAAAAAACACAAAAAACATATGGACAAAAAACCGTATGCGGAAACTTTGTTAATTGAAAGTATGGAAGATAACGGAAATATGCTGATTCAAACAGGCGATTTTATATTGGAAAACATCGCACAATAAAACGCAAAACTCCCTCTCTGCAAAGAGGGAGTTTTTTTAATCACAAAAAAATTATTCTTTTTTCAAAAATAAATTACAATGGCAGTGCCCCATTTCCGCTACTTCTTTTTGATGTTCACCACAAGGACAAAATCCTCTTGTCATATCGCAGGGGCATTTTCCTTCACAAGCTGTTAAACAGCGATTGATAATTTTATCTGCATACGGGGATAATTCATAACCTTTAGCAGCCGCATACAATTCTAATACATGTTTAAAATGTTCGTTTTGCATAAAATTTCCTTTCTGTTATCATAATAGTATAAAAGATTTTTTTCTAAACGCAACTATTTTTATTGTTTTTTATGTTAAATTTTGTAAAATAACCTTATGAATTTAACAATTATTGCCATTGATAAAATGAAAAACAACGCACCGGAAAAGGCGCTGATAGATACCTATATCCGCCAGTGCGGATGGAATATTAAAATCATTGAATTACAAGCGTCCAAAGGAATGGACGGCATTGTTCGGCAAAACGCAGAAAGTGAACTTTTATTAAAACATATTCCCCGCAATTCAAAAGTAGTTGTTTTAGATGAAAAAGGACAAAATTTATCTTCCAGACAGTTTGCGTCAACCTTAATCGAATGGCGCGACAACTCGATAAGAGATGTCGCTTTGCTTATCGGGGGCGCTGATGGCCACACTGATGATGTCAGAAAAAAAGCCGATTTAATTTTAAGCTTTGGGAAAATGACACTTCCTCATTTGCTTATGCGTGCAGTTTTATGCGAACAGCTTTATCGCGCTTACACTATATCTATCGGACATCCGTATCACAGAGATTAAAATAATCGTCTGAAAATTCCGGGAGCAAGCAAACTTGCCGGATTAAAGTTAAATTCCACGTTTTTAAACGGTCCTTTAATCGTATATGTTACACCGAATAAACCGCCACCTTTTTCACCGGAAAACAAAGTTCCCACAAGCGGAACATTTCCCAGCAAACTGTTTACCGCATATGCCGGCACAACAGAACCATCTAAATTAACATTATCCGTTGTCATTTTTCCACGCATAGTTATACCAACACTTGTTCCGGAAGCGACGGCATCATCTATGATTATTTCATCTTGAGCCGTCCACACAAACGGAATAATTGCTTTATTAAACAAGATATATTCCGTTCCCATAATCGCATCAACGATCCCCAACAAAGTCGCCGCTTGCATAAAGAAAGATGTTTTTGTTAAGGAAAAGTCTTTTATTTTAATTTCTCCTTTTAAATTACCATCCTTGTCTTGTGTCAAAGTCGTATCCAAAACACCGCCCGAAATACGATCGGTTGCCCCCAGACGATGCAAGAAAGACCCAACATCCTCTGTTTTTAAATATAGCGA
>JBJFAP010000013.1:0-4342 GCA_051887975.1 Alphaproteobacteria bacterium
AATATGACTTACTTTTTTTGGATTCTTCGATTTGCTTCAGAATGACGATTCTTTTTGATGAATACGCGAATCGAAACAAGTGCGATGGACAAAAAACGCGTGAACGCAAGCATTTTCCTATCTTTTTAAACACAAAACGAATCGACGCTTGACATTTTTTCCTTTTCTAACAAGCTTTTCCCTTATAAATTCACTATCCAAAAAGGGACGTTTTTGTATAGTGCGACTCGGGGGATAAAAAAACAACAAAGAAAAATCCTTTAAGACAAAGGATTTTTGCATATTTTATAAAATTGTTTTGACGAATTTGTTTGATGCTTTTATGAAAATATTATGACAAATAAACGTCCCTTTTGTACAGTCATTTTTGCGCAGTTTCCTGCGCTTTTTTAGGTATTTTCAAATCATATGTAAAAATAAAAAACTTGCATTTGTATGCAAATGGACATACACTTGAACTCGAGTCGGGAAGATATTCCCTTACACACAAAAAAGAAAGGATTTAATATGAAAAAATCATTGTTAACTTTGACAGTTGCCTTGTTGGCAAGTACAGCGGCTTTTGCTGCAGATGTAACACATCCGTTTTATCAACCGGAAAAAGGCGGTTTGTCATCAGAAACAAATCTGATGTATCAAAATTTTGATCACGGTAAAAAATATGATAATACTGTTACGCAAGGTGCATTGGTAACAGAAACATTGACTTACGGAGTTACAAGAAAATTTGCTGTAACTGGTACTGTCGCAGATGTTTGGGATTTCCAAGGCCGTATGAAAAAATACGATACTTGGGCAAATCCTGCTTGGTCTTTGGGTGTTAAATACAACTTGATTGATTGCGAAAAAACAAACTTAAAAGTTCAATTGGGCGCAAATTATATGCAAGGTGCATTGTCTTTGAACCCATTGTTGAATTCCGGAATGTTCTTTAAGCATAAACAAAAAGAATTTTCCGCTTTTGCAAAAATCGGTTATCAAGCAACAGAAAGCTTCATTCCATATGTTGAAGGTTCTATTATTAAGCCGGTCGGAAAATATGAACAAGATCCGATTTGGACTGGTCGTGCCGGTGGTTATTTGACATTGACGGATTTGGTTTCTGTTGATGCCGGTTTAGATTACATTTGGGATTCTGCAACACATGTTCGTGACGGACAGGGCGATATCGGCGGAAATGGACATATCAAAGTGTTCGGCATGGACGGTTCTGTAAATTACAAATTGACGGAAGCAGTTTCTTTGGGTTTAACGGGATCTTATGTCTTTGATATGAAACCGGCTGAAAAAGATTATTATACAGTTGGTTTGAATTTAAAAGCAGCTTTCTAATCTGAAAGACAAAAATATAAAAACAGCGTGCTTTTTCTGGCGCGCTGTTTTTTTTATTAACGTTCGTTATTTTTCAAAATGTCTGCCACATAAACATTTAGTTGTGTATTTGTTCTTTGTGCCGCCCTTCGAGGTTCTGTTCTTTTAAGTATATTAGGCAGAATTTGCGCAAGTCCACCTTTTGTTCTCAATTTATTAAAAATACTCTGGATTGTTTTTAATTCAAAAACTTCTTTATTGCGATATAAAGGCAAATCAGCTTGTGTTTCTTATGTGTTTTCCACCATAAAAACTTTTTTCGTCGCGTGATTTTTAAAATCGTTCCTCAGGCTTTCAAAAGTTGTTTTTTGTTCATCCATATTCGATTCTCCTTACAAACACAACTCACATCATACAGTCATATTATACCACAAAATGTGGCGTTTGAAAAGATATTTATTGCTTTTAAAGAAAGAATTAACTATTATGAAAAAACAAAGGAGAAAAAAATGCAAATTAAAACCGTTCAGACAACACCATTTCAAGACCAAAAAATGGGAACTTCAGGACTTCGTAAAAAGACAAAAGTTTTTTTAGAAAATGAAAATTATCTTGAAAATTTTATTCAAGCTATCTTTAATGTCATTGATGTGAAAGGAAAACGCCTTGTTTTAGGTGGTGATGGCCGTTATTTTAACAAAGAAGCAATACAAATTATCTTAAAAATGGCAATATCATCAAATGCAAAGGAAATTTTGTTGGGAATAAACGGATATTTGTCGACTCCGGCTTTGTCTTTTGAAGTCAGAAACAATCATTTTGATGGCGGAATTATTTTAACGGCAAGCCATAACCCCGGTGGTATGAATGGCGATTTCGGCGTTAAATTTAACGGTTCAAACGGTGCGCCGGCTCCGGAAAATTTAACGACCGCTTTTACGGAAGAAAGCAAGAAAATATCCGCTTTTCAAACAATCGAAATGCCTGATATTGCTTTGGATAAAGAGGGGGTGCAAATTTTTGAAAATACGACAATCCGTGTCGTTGATGCTGTAAAAGATTATGCAGATTTTATGGAAACTATTTTTGATTTTGATGTTATTCGTGCGTTATTTAAAAAAGGTTTTACAATGCATTATGATGCTTTTAACGCAGTGACAGGTCCATATGCAAAAGAAATTTTTGAAAACAGGTTGGGTGCTTTAACAGGTTCTGTTGTCAATGCAGAGCCTTTGCCCGATTTTGGCGGTCGTCATCCGGATCCTAATTTAACTTATGCAAAAGACTTGGTTTCTTTAATGTACAGCGAAAATTCACCGGATTTCGGTGCGGCGGCAGATGGCGATGGTGACAGGTATATGGTTTTGGGAAAATCGTTTTTCGTAACACCGGCAGACAGTGTTGCCATTTTGGCAGATAATGCCGGTTTGGTAAAAGGATATCAGGGCGATATTTCAGGCGTTGCGCGTTCTATGCCGACAGCAACGCCTTTGGACAGAGTTGCAAAAGCGCATGGTTGGGATTTGTATGAAGTGCCGACAGGTTGGAAATTCTTTGGTTCTTTACTGGATGCCGGACGCATTTTGTTTTGTGGTGAAGAAAGCTTTTCGGCCAGTTCTTCACATATCAGGGAAAAAGACGGTATTTGGGCTTTGTTGTTCTGGTTGACTATTTTGGCAAAAACGGGAAAGTCTGTTGAACAGATCGTTCATGAACATTGGCAAAAGTATGGCAGAAGCTATGCCGTTCGATATGATTTTGAAAATTTGACGGTTCAAAAAGCTGATGAAGTGATGGAAAATTTGCGCCAAAAATTACCGACTCTTACAGGGCAAAATTTTGCAGATACAATCATTGAAAAGGCTGACGAATTTACTTATACAGATCCCGTAAATGGTGCCATTTCTGCTCATCAAGGTATTCGTATTTTCCTTCAAAACGGATCAAGAATTGTTTTTCGCATATCCGGAACGGGAACTCAAGGTGCAACGATTCGATTGTATTTGGAAAAATATGAAAAAAATGATTTTTCAAAAAAAGCAACAGAAGCAGTTCAAGACTTGGCAGATAATGCCATTAAACTTGCAAGCTTGAAGCAAATTGCGGGCATCGATACACCGTCCGTTATAACATAAAGTACAGATTGCATTTTTAATGTGCTTTTGCCATCTTCTCATTGAAAGGAAGATAAAATGACAGGTATTTATAATTGGATTTTAAACGGACGAGGCCGCGGAAAAAGGTATTTGTTAATATTGGCAATGATTTTTGCGTCAATGACAAGTTTTGTTTTTTATTCGTCATGGAATGATATTGCGCAATCGGCAAAAGTAAGAGCCTTTATTGCAGAAGTACCGCCTTTGACAATTCAAGACGGACAGTTGATTGAACCGGTAAATACTTATCAAGACATTACTTTTCCAATTTCAGATTCAAACGATTCTTATCATTTAATAATTGATACGCAATCGGGTGGAGTTGATATGCAAAATATGCCTGAAGACGGGGTGTATTTAACGCAAAAAGATGCATATATTGTCAATGATGGAAATGTGGTAGTAAAGCCTTTGGACAACGTTCCCGACTTAAAAATGACGCAAGCGGATTGGCAAGACATTTTGGATAAAGGAAGCATCCGTTTTTCTTGGGGATTGTTTTTCACGCTGACATTGACGCTTTTTATAGCTTTTTATATTTGGAGCTTATTATTTGCTCTTATTTCTTATGGACTGACATTGTTTGTTTCTTCGGAAAAGTACGCTTTCCCAGTCAGACGCAGAACAAGTGTTGTCAGCATTATCATCGGATATTTTATTTTTATACCGCTGTCGTTTTTCGGACTTTATTTAAGCGCATTTGCTTTTTTCTTTACGGTGTTGATAGTGATGAGTTTTATTTTATCAACATTACCAAAAAGTTTTTTATTTACTGTTGACAAGTGATAAAAAATATGGCATAATCCGCTCTGACCGTTGGGGATATAGCTCAGTTGGTAGAGCGACGCGTTCGCAATGCGTAGGTCAGGGGTTCG
>JBJFAP010000014.1:0-4342 GCA_051887975.1 Alphaproteobacteria bacterium
GGGGGAAAGTCGCTTCTTTTACCCAAAATTATTTCTTTTGCAAATTTGGATGTTTTTGATAAAGGTATTCCGGAACCGATATCGGCTTTAAAGCGTCAATTACTTTTGGCAAAATTGATACAAAAAAAGCAACCCATGCCAGAAGACAGAGCTTTTTCATTAGCAGAGTCTTTAGCCGAATTGATTGATGAAATGCATCATTATGATGTTTCTTTTGATAATTTGAAAGGACTTGTGCCGGATAATTTTGCAACGCATTGGCAAGAAACACTGTCTTTTCTTGAAATAATTGATACGTATTGGCCGAAAATTTTAAAAGAAATGGAAAAAATTGACCCTTCTTTGTATCAAATAATGCAAGCCGAATCTTTGATTGAAAGTTGGCATAAAAAAGCACCTCAAAAAGATATATATGCTGTTGGTTTTACGGGTGGTTTGCCTGTTGTTGAAAAGTTTTTAAAGGCAGTATCTGAATTGCCAAACGGCAGAATTTATATTCCAAATTTGGATAAGACTTTGCCAGATGATGTTTGGGAAAATTTGGATGAAACGCATCCTCAATTTTATTTAAAAAAATTATTACTTTCCTTAAATGTACAAAGAAAAGATGTAATCGAACTGCAACCTTTAACACCAAGATATCAAATGCTTTCGCAAGCGTTGTTGCCCGCTTCAAAAACTTATATGTGGCAAGATAATTTGTCTGTAAAACAAGATAATTCAATTCGTTTAATTGAATGCAAAACACCGCAAAGTGAGGCCTTTGAAATAGCGTGTTTGTTGCGTGAAACATTGGAAACACCGGCAAAAACAGCTGCTTTAATTACAACGGACAGACAATTGGCAAGACGCGTTAAAATTCAAATGCAAAAATGGGGTGTCGTTTTGGATGATTCTGCCGGAACACCTTTGTCTTTAACCCCGATTGGAACTTTTTTGATTGGTTTGGTAAATGCAGCAATTACACAAAAGCAGAGTGATTTATTATGTATTTTGAAACATCCTTTGTGTCTTGATGGTGAAGATTATACGCAATTTCGAAAAAAAATTCATGAAATGGAAAAAATGGCCAGAAAAAAGGGAAAACCTTTGGAACTAGCCCTTAATACAGATTTATCACGATTTATGAATTTATTTATTAATCCGGTACGTATTCCTTTTGAAGTATTTTTTAAAATGCATATGGAAACAGCGCAAAATCTGTGCGCAAGCGCCGATAAAACAGGAGAAGAACGCCTTTGGGGAAATTCATCCGGTGAAGTAGCTTCTGATTTGTTGACGGAAATGATGGCAAATGCGGATTTAATTGGTGATGTTGAACCTGCCGTTTATGCTGATTTATTTAAGATGTTAATGCAGACAGCAACTGTTCGGCCAAAATATGGTATGCATCCGCGTCTTGATATTTTAGGACCGATTGAAGCCCGATTGCAACAACCGGATTTGATTATCATTGGTGGCTTGAATGAAGGATCTTTTCCTGAAACACCAAAAGCAGATAATTGGATAAACCGACCTATGCGTAAGATTTGCGGATTGCCTCAACCGGAAGAAAAAATTGGTGTCGCTGCGCAAGATTTTATGCATTTACTTCAAGCAAAAGAAGTTATTTTGACACGCGCATTAAAAACGGATGGTGTTCAAACAATTCCTTCCAGATGGCTGACGCGTTTGCAAACAGTTTTCGAAAAGTCAGAACAGAAGTTGCCTTCTTATCATGAAGGGTTCTTGCCGAATGTAATGCTTTGCCAAACAAAACAGCCGGCCGAAAGACCCTGTCCAAATCCACCGATTGATGTAAGGCCTGATCACTTCAGTATTTCTGATATTTGTACTTTCTTAAAAGATCCTTATGCCATTTACGCCAAATATATTTTGAATCTGTCCGAATTGCCTGAATTACAGGAAAAACCGAATGAATCGTGTTTTGGTAATGCTGTTCATAATGCTTTGGCTGCCTTTTTAAAATTGCCAAAAAAATCGCAAACGCAACAAGAACTTTTTTTGCTTGGTGAACAATTTTTAAAACAAGAAGGTTTTGAAGGGCAAAATATTATCTTTCCCAAAATGCGTTTTGAAAAAATTGCTCGTTGGTTTTTTAATGAATTTGAAAATGCGTTTCCTAAAGCAATTCGCTATTTAATTTAAGAATCGGCCATTATGCAAATGAAAATTAAAAATCAAACTTTTTATATTAAAGGTCGTGCAGACAGAGTAGACATATTTGATGATAAAACGGCTTCAATTATTGATTATAAAACCGGTTCGGTTATTCCAAGTAAAACAAAAGTTCAAAAAGGTTTTGAACCGCAATTGCCATTGGAAGCGTTAATGATGAAAGAAGGTTGTTTTTCTGTACCTTCAGTTGTTCCTGAAAAACTTTTCTATTGGCACATAAATGGGGGTAAAAATGCGACCTGTGTAAAAGATGTCAGTCCGGATGATATGGAAATTTTTTTGGAAGATATTAAGATAAAATTGATTGCATTGCTTGACAGATACGAAGATCCCAATGCTGTATATCCTGCTTGCCCGAAAATAAAATATGCACCTGCATTTAACGATTATGCGCATTTGGAAAGACTTGATGAATGGAAAGAAGAAGAGGAAGAAGATTGATGGTACAACAAGCAGATATTTTATCAAATGAAGCACGAAAAGCACAACAAACCGCATCCGATCCTTCTTTAAGCGCGTGGGTATCAGCTTCCGCCGGTTCTGGTAAAACTAAGGTCCTGATTGACAGAATTTTGCGCTTACTTTTATCAAAAGAATTACCGGAATCAATTTTGTGTATAACTTATACAAAAGCTGCTGCCGCTGAAATGGAAAATCGATTGACGCAAAAACTGCGTAAATGGGTTGTTTTAACAGATAAGGAATTGCAAAAAGAACTGAAGGATTTAACAGGAAAAGACGATGTGTCTGAAGATTTGTCTTTTGCAAGAACTCTTTTTGCCAGAATTTTAGAAGTTAAAGGTGGCTTTAAAATGATGACAATTCACTCTTTTTGTGAAAGCCTGTTAAAACGTTTTCCGTTGGAAGCAAATATTTATCCGTCTTTTGAAATAATCGATGAAACGCAATCGCAAGTGATATTGCAAAATGCGATGATGCAAACCTTTGAAAAACAAGAATATGCTGAATCTTTAACTTTGTTATCAGAGTATGTCGGAGAAAAAAAATTACTTTCATTGTTAAAAGATATTCTTGAACGGCATCGTGCAAAAGTGGAACAACTGTTATCATTTATGAGCATTGAAAGTGTTCAAGATAAAGTTTATTCAATCTTGCATGTATCGCCCGATATGTCAGAAGATGAATTGAAAAAATCAATCTGTTTAGATGGTGATTTTGATGAATTGAAAGGTCATTATTTAACACAGAAAAATGAAATTCTTTCTTCTATCAAAAAAGAAGGAGGCGAAAAGTATGCTTTTGCGGAAAAAATACTTTCCATTATTGATAAAATAAATGCTTTAAATACGGCAAAAGCGACTTGTGCGCTATTGCGTGTTATTATGGATGTTTTTGCAAGATATGATTCCTTTAAACAAAATAAAGGTGTTTTGGATTATGCTGATTTGATTGAAAAAACAAGCGATTTATTAACAAATAATGAAACTACTGCTTGGGTTCTTTATAAATTAGATGGGGGCATTAATCACATTTTACTTGATGAAGCACAAGACACAAGTCCGGAACAATGGCGTGTTATTCGCGCTATTACAGAAGAATTTTTCTCTGGATTGAATGGAAAAGAAGATAAATTAAGAACTCTTTTTGTTGTAGGAGATAAAAAACAATCTATTTATCGTTTTCAAGGCGCGGATGCCAAAGAATTTGAAAAAATGCGTGGCTATTTTGCAAAGCGTATCACAGATAGCCAAAATGACTTCCAAGATGTTAAGTTAAACATATCGTTCCGTTCTGCACAACCTGTTTTGGATATTGTCAACATGTTGTTGGAAAACCCAAGCGCAAGAAAAGGCGTAGCCAATCCAAACGAAAATGTAAAACATTTGGCATATCGTGTTGGATTTGCCGGTGTTGTTGAAATATGGCCATTAGAAACAAGCCCTAAAAAAGAAAAAAAGGAAGAAATAAACTTATGGGATTTTGCTGAACAGACAAATGAAGAAACGCCACCGGTCAGAAGAGTTGCTGTTAAAATTGCCAAAAGAATTAAAAAAATGTTGGATGATAAAGAAATTTTGCCGTCCGTCAATAGACCTGTTCGTGCTTCAGATATTATGATTTTAGTGCGTTCCCGTAATCGGCAAGGTATTGTCGAACAAATGTTGAAAGCACTCAAAGAAGAAAAAATTCCTGTTTCCGGTAT
>JBJFAP010000015.1:0-4338 GCA_051887975.1 Alphaproteobacteria bacterium
CAAGTTTAAGCGGTACACCGATTTCCGGTTCCGGTTCCAGTTCCGGCGCTGGCGGATCAACAACTTTGTCAATGAATACAAGTGTAACATTGTCTTTCTGGCAAAATATTGAAAACGGTATTAAACAAGTAATGGGAGGTCAAGGTGAAATGCTTGTTGATTCGACTTCCGGTTCAATTACGGTTACAGCCGCACCATTTGTGATGCAAAAAATTGCCAGATATGTACAAGGCATCAATGAAAAAATGTCCAGACAGGTTGCTATTTCCTTAAAGGTTTTGCAAGTAGCATTGGAAAATTCAGATCAATACGGGTTGGATTTGTCAGCTGCCTTTAATTCCAGCAAGTTCAATGTTACATCTGTGGGTGCATTTACACCAACAGAATCGGTCGGCTTGTTGACAATGAAGTTGATTGATGGCAAATGGGCCGATTCGCAATCAATTATTCAAGCCATTTCAACGCAAGGTCGTACTTCTTTGGTTACAAGTACTTCCGTAACAACTTTGAATAATAAAGTTGCGCCTGTTCAAGTAACAACACAAGAAAATTACGTCAGCAAAACGACAATCGAAAAAGATAGTTATTCATCCGGCAGCGGTTCAACTTCTGTTGAAATGGATACAGATACATTGAACTATGGATTTACGATGGAAATTCTGCCAAGGATTTTGGATAACGGGCGTTTGATTGTTTTGTTCTCAATGACATTGACAGATTTATTATCTTTAACAACATTCTCTTCTGATGGTAGCAGTTCAGCAGACGATTCCTCAAGCGATGAAGATGAAGAGGAAGATACGACAGATAGCAGTGATACTGAAACGACAGTTGTCCAATTGCCGAAAATGCAAACGCGTGGTTTTGTACAGGAAATAGCAATGCGTTCGGGATCAACTTTGGTTTTGACTGGTTTTGAAACAGTTCAAAACAAAACGGATACAGCCGGTATCGGTAAGCCAAGAATGTCCATCTTGGGTGGTAAGTCATATGCAACACAAAACAGAAACGTGCTTGTCATTTTATTAACGCCAGAAATCTTGGTATCTCCGTTGCAACCGGAAACACGTATGGAAAACTTTTAAGGATGGCTTTTGACAATGGCTGAAAACGAAAAGACAACGAAACAGGAATATCATTTTGCAGCACCGTCTGCGGCGCCTGCTGTTGCTTCTGCAACTGTGTCGGATACAGATTCTTCTTTTCAGCCGGCAAAGTTTGGCGTGCCTGATGAATCGAAACAAGAAAAAGATCCTGCTGCGCCGGAAAATATTTTGCGCTTTGGGCGTTTAGAATATGCAATTGGTTTATTTTGGCAACCGTTGCAGGATGTTGATGATCCTATTCCGGAAATTCGCGAAATAATGGAAAGCGAACCATCATATAATTTGTATGCAACGCATTACGGCAGAGCGCCTCAATATGGTATAGGTAGTACACAGAAAGGTCATAAAGCAGGACTTCTTGTCGGTGCGATTGCTTTGCAAGATTCGTTGTCGGAACGTTCTTCTTTTATTGCTGTTTTTAAAATTCCTGCCGGTTGGTGGTTTGTTGCTGCCAGAAATGATTTAATTTTGCCGGAAGAAGATGTGTTATATCTTACGGAACAAGAAGCAAAAGATGCTTATATGGCGATGTTGGCTGTTCCTGATTGGGGATATAAAATCGCACCTTCCGAATGGGGCTTTGATGATACAGAAGAAATGGATTTGGAAAAATTGCTCAAAGAGGGGCAACAAGTCCGTTTGCTCAGCCTTGGGGCAATGCGTGGTTTAAAAATTTTAACCATTATCGCTTTATTGACGGTTGCTTTAATTGGTGCTGGCGTGTATGTTTTATACACATTCTTTAACCGAGAAAAAAGTGCACCAACTCCGATTGAACCGATTGCACCTTTGGTAACCATTCAAGCGCAAGAACCTCAACGTGAAGAAGAAAAGCCATGGGAAAAATTGGTGTCTGTACCTGCATTTTTATCGCGTTGTTGGAGTGATGCTTATCAGATGAAAACAATGACAGTACCGGGTTGGGGATTAAATCAAATCATATGTACGCCGACAGGTATTCAAACGGGCTGGAATAAGCGTTGGACAAAAGCGGGACGTGTTGCTTGGGTTGAATCGGCTATCAGAGATCAGTACAAGTTTAAAGGAGTGGCTCAAATTAACGAAACAGGTACTGCGGCCACGATTTCATTTACCTTTGATGATTTGCCGATCACAGCATCAACGCCGACTTTGTCATTGGCAAAGATCAGAAGGGAATTGACAGATATTTCGCAAGCTTTGTCTTTACCGATAAGTATGTCTGTCGGACAGATAACAGTGGAAATGCCAAAACCGCCAACAGAAGATGGTAAGCCAAATCCAAGTCAAGATTATGTAAAAGTTTATAATTATTTATCATTTTCTTTTACATCTTCAATGGATCCGCCCGCATGGGAATCTTTCTTTGATAAATTTAACGGATTGGAAGTAACAAAAATTGAGTACAATCCTAACTCAAAATCGGCTTTAACAAATAACTGGAAATATGAAGGACGTATATATGCAAATGAAAAATAAACTTTTTATATTAAGTATTGGTTTAATGACCGCACTTTTGGTGGGACAAAATTCTGTCTTTGCCCGAGAAATTGTTGTAAAAGATAATGCAACAGAGCCTGTTCCTGTGGATTTTCCAGGACGTGTTTCTTTAAGTGAAGAAAAAGAAGCGCCCTTACCCAGTTTGTCAGAAAGTATTATTAAAGAGCCGACTCCGATGGAACGTGTCGTTTCTAAAAAAGAAGCTCCGAGTGAACAGTTGTTAGGACGTATTACTCCGGAAGTTTTCCATGAAATGGCAGACTTGGAAAGGGGAAATGTCTTTTTGGAATTACAAACTCAACGTGAAGAGTTAAAAAATAAAGTGGAAGATTTAAAATCCAAATATCGTGAAGCGCGTTTGGCTGAAATTGAAAAAAGAGAAAATGTCATTCGTTCCCGCGTTAAATGGCAACAAGAACAAGAAAGAATCCGTCAGGAAATATTAAAAGAACAGTTGGAAAGGGAAATGCTTGAAAAGCAACTTGAAGAAAGCGAAGTTGCTAAGGAAGATTTGTTGCCTATGACGGAAAATAAACCAACTGCAGAAATTGGTGACAACTCAGAAGAAAATAATGAACAAAAAGAGCCGTCTGAAGAAAAGGAACAAGAGGTCGAGAACGAACCTGATCCTTATCGAATTCAAAAAATTATTGACATTAAGGGTATGAAAGGCAATTTGACAGCGCGTGTTGTTGACAGCAATGGTAAGAATTTAACATTAAAAGTGGGATCTACATTGTCTTCCGGACAGGTTGTAAAGGATATTACCAAAACGGAAATAACATTAGTAAAAGATGATGTCGTTGAAATTTTGGATATCAATGATTTGTCTTTGGACACAGACGATTCAGACGAATTTTTTGATGATGAAGAATAGAGGGTAAAATGGCACAATCCGAAGAACAAAATGTGTCGGCAGAACAACCGCAAGAAAAAGGCAATGTTATCGAACCGGTCGCTTTCGGATCGGGCGCAAAGAAAGCACCAAAAATAGCGGAATTACTGCCTGATTCAAATGAAGAGGAAGGTCAGCGCCGATTAGTCACTGCGACTCCGGAATTTATTGAATCTTTGTTCGCGGACGGAAATGAATGTATTACGGCGGCCAATGGTATTTTGCCTGTAAAAGATGAAACGCGATTGATTTTGGCGTTATTTTCAAACGGACGTTTTTTGGTTGCAGAACCTTATAAAAATGACGGTCGAGTGTTGTCATTCCAAGTGTTGGCACGTAAACGTAATTTACAAGTCGGAAAGCCCGAATATGTTTCTATGGCTGTTATTTCCGATATTTATGAATATGAAGTCAAACGTCCGGTTCAAGAACAGGCAGAAGCCAGTATGCAACGGGATTTTGTCACAATTATTTCCCATGCGGCCAAAATGCATGTTTCTGATATTCATATTATTGTTGCAGATCACACAACAATTCAATTTCGTATCAATGGTTTGTTGCAGGCGGAAATGGAATATAACAACGAATGGGGGGAAGCGTTTGTTCGTGCCGCATTTGCTTCTGCCGATATTTCCGATTCAAACTATGCTCAAAATGAATATCAATCCGCGCAAAAATCAGGAAAAACACCATTAAGAGGTTCGCACGGTCGTTTAATGTTGCCACCGGAAGTGTTGGCTATTCGTTTACAATTTAACCCGATTGCATTTGGACATCGATATGTGGTTATGCGTTTGTTGTATGCAGATACGGGAACAAATGTAAATGATCCGGAAAACAATTTGTTGGCGTTAGGTT
>JBJFAP010000016.1:0-4269 GCA_051887975.1 Alphaproteobacteria bacterium
GGATCCGAAAAATAAAGGTTAATGTAATGAAAATTACCGAAATTTTAAAAACGGCTAATGTTTTTTTGGATGTTGCTGCTTCCAGCAAAAAGCAGTCATTGGAAAAAATTGCCGAACATGCCGCCTCTGTTGTTAAATGTGAAGAACAGGTTATTTTTGATGCTTTGGTTGAACGCGAACGCTTGGGAACAACGGGCGTTGGCAAGGGCGTTGCTATTCCGCACGCCAGATTAGCCGGATTATCGGAATTATTTTGCACGTTTATGCGCGTAAAGCCTGTTGACTTCGAAGCAATAGACGGAAAACCGGTTGATTTAATTTTTTGCTTACTTGTACCGGAAGAATCCGGAGCCGATCATTTAAAAGCGCTGGCGCATATATCAAAGCTTTTACGCGATGAAAATGCGGTCGGAAAACTTAGAAAAGCAAAAACAGCCAATGAGGTTATGGAAATAATATCCTCATCAGACATAGATAATTAAAAAATTCCCCTGCTAATTGCGGGGGTTTTTTAATTCTATCCATTCGGGGCGATGTGTTTTCGGATTGAAATATAAGCCCGTTTTTCCGGCTTTAAAATCCAATGCTTTTTGTCCGAAAATTTCTCTGCGCCACCCCTTTAAAGCAGGAATATCCGCGTTTGAATCCAAAACTAATTTATTTAAATCTTCATTTGTTGCGACCATTTTCGGGGCGACTTTGGCTTCAGCGCAACAAACCGTCAAAAGCAACTTTAATATTTCCGATATCCCCCGTGCTTCCAAAGGAAGCCCGACCGGCCTTGACCAGACAGGAACATCATCGCTTTCTTGAGCATGTTTTATAATTTCAACAATTTCATTTTGCCAACTGTTTTTTATCGAAGCACCATCACGCAATTTATTAAAATCTTCCGGATTTGTCGGCATAATAGCTGCCAGTTGCAAAAGCGTTTCGTCTTTTAAAATATATCGACGCGGACGATTGCGTTCTTTGGCTTTATCTTCACGCCATGCGCATAACGCCTTTAATGCGCTCAAATACACCGGTTTATTTGATAAGGGTTTAACACGCAACCACGCGTCATTCGAATCGGTGTAATATAACTTCGGATTTTCCAGTGCTTGCATTTCTTCCTTCAACCAAGAAGTCCTTTTGCTTGAAGCCAACAATTCTTGCATTAAAGGATAAACCTTGATTAAATAAACAACATCATATAAAGCATATTCTTGCTGTTTGGGTGTTAAAGGTCTTTTTGACCAATCCGTTACCTGAGAAGCTTTATCAATATCTATGTGCAAAAAATGTTGCACCAAATTGTGATAAGATACATTTTCGCCCAATCCGCAAACCATTGCACCGACTTGCGTATCAAACAACGGCGATGGCACTTTGCCGATTAAATCATAAAAAATTTCGATATCTTGTCGACAAGAATGAACAACTTTTAAAACACTTTTGTCCATCAAAACATCCCAAAAAGGCGTCAAGTCCAATCCGGACAAAACATCAATACATGCCGCCTGCTCTTTTGAAGCAACTTGAATCAAACACAAAGTCGGATAATATGTTCTTTCGCGTAAAAATTCCGTATCAACGGCAACACACGCGCTTTTTTTCAAGTGTTTACAAAATTCTGTCAGTTGCGCCGTTGTTTCAATCATTCTTACCATAAAAGGCTTTATAAGACAAAAAGGATTGTTTTGCAACAATAAAATAAAAAAAGACTCGGATTTTATTTAAAAATCGGGTATAAAGAAATTATGAAAGAAACAAAGCCTTACTTTATAAACGAAACATTGGAAAATTTAATTTCCTTATTACAAGGAAAGGCTTACTTTGTCGGTGGCGTTGTTCGGGATTTTTTGATGCATCGTCCTATCAAGGATATTGATATGGCAACCTCTTTTAATCCGGATGAAGTGCAAAGGCGGCTTGAAAACACAGACATTCGTATAATCCCGACAGGAATAAAGCATGGTACATTGACGTTGTTATTCAAAGATGGGCAAAAAGTGGAAATAACCTCTTTTCGGCAAGACATACAAACGGACGGACGGCATGCCCTTGTTCGCTTCGGAACAGACATAACGCAAGATGCAAACAGGCGTGATTTAACCATCAATGCGCTTTATATGGATAAAGACGGACATTTATTGGACCCCGTCGGCGGATTAAAAGATTTAAAACACAAAAGGATAAAATTCATCGGCAATGCCGAACAAAGGATAAAAGAAGACGCTTTACGCATTTTGCGCTTTTACCGATTTTATGCTTTATTTGCTTATTCAAAACCTGATAAATTTGCCGTTATGGCTTGCCGCAAGCAAAAAAAGTTGATTAAAAACATATCAAAAGAACGTATCAAAGACGAATTATTCAAGCTTTTATCGCAACAAAATCCTTATAAAGCCTTACGCTTGATGAATCAAACAGGTATTCTGTCCCAAATTTTTGAAAAGCCCATCCATTTACAAAGTATTCGCCAGCTGTTTAGACAGGAACGACAAACAGGTGTTATTGCTTCGCCTTTGTTTCGTTGCTGGGTTTTAAACGGTTGTCATGACTTACCGCTTAAGCTTTCGAATAATGAAAAAAAACAAATCAATTTGTGGGGAAAAGCGGACAAAGAAAACTTACGCACAACACATGATTTTTTAAAAATCTTGTTCTTGTATGGCAAGGAAACATTTTTAAATATGATTTTATATAAAAAGAAAAACTTAAACTTTCAGTGCTTTTTTTATATGCAAAATTTAAAAGCGCCTGTCTGCCCTTTCAGCGAAAAAGATGTCATGGAATATTTTAATTTACAAGGAAAAGACATTTCAACACGCTATCAAAAAGCTGTAAAATGGTGGATTGATTCTGATTTTCCAAAAAAAAGTATTGTCTTTAAGGCGTTTTCGGAGTAAAATGTAAAAAGAAGGAGAAAAATATGTATCAAACACATTCACAAAAAGGTCGTTCAATGATTGAAATGATTGCCGTATTGGCAATTATCGGTATTATTACAGTTGGCGCGATTGCCGGAATTAACCAGGGCTTTGTTAAATACAGAACATCCAAAACGTATACGGAAATTCGCGCAATTAACCAAGGTGTTGCCGGTATGTATGCATATTTACGTACTTATCCTAATAGCTTGGATTGGGCTGAAGCATGCGAAAGCAATGTGTTTCCCAGCGGTTGCGAATCCGATAATTCAAGTGCCATCAACCCGTTCGGTGGAAATTATGCGGTCAGATTTAATGCAGATGGAACGATGACAATTTCGGCTTCCGGTATTCCGCAAGCGGCGTGTACAGAATTGCAACAGCTTACTTGGGGAAATTATGCACGGGCAAACACCGGTAGTTGCACCAATTCTTATGATGGAAATGTAACGTTTTCGATTACTTTCGATTGATACGTCAATTGAATTATTTCGGGTATTCGGATTTATCCCAACGATGGTGTATCCACAACCATTGTTCCGGTTTTTCCTTAATCCAATCTTCCAACAGTTGATTGATTTGCGTCATGATAAGCAATACATCTTGCTTATTATCGCCTGTATTTGGAAAATCCAACGGTTTAAAAAATGTACAGCGATAATGCGCCCCTTTTATCCTTTCCAAACGAGCCGGAAAAATCGGCACGTTAAACTTTAACGCCAAAGACGCAATCGCCGGCGCTGTTTTTGCCGGAAAGCCAAAAAAAGGAACGTCTATTCCTTCCCTTAATTTTTGATCACATAACATACCGATATGGCGATTTTGTCGCAACAATTCAATCATTTGACGTGCACCGGCAGGGCCTTTGGGAATTAAAGTCATTCCTTTTGTTTTTCTGCGCTGAAAAATGGTTTTTTCTACCCAAGGATTATTCGCCATTCGATAAACAAGCGATATATCCAACCCCATTTGCATAATCACTGCCGTACATAATTCCCAATTTCCGATATGTCCGGAAAAAACAAATCCCCCTTTATTGTCGTTTTTCATTTGTTCGGCATATTCTTTTCCGACAATTTCAATACGGCATCCTTTACTCAATTTTTCCATATGGGGTAATTCCCCCATAATACGCCCTAAATTTTGCCACATTTGGCGAACAATTTTGCGACGTTCTTTATCACTTTTTTGCGGAAAGCATTTTTTTAAATTATACAAAGCGATTTTATTTTTTTTATGTAAAATCCATGACAACGGTAAACTTAATTTTTCGCCCAACCAAGACGCAAAATCCAAAGGCAAAATCCAAAAGAAACCATAAAAAAAGATAACAGCAATACCCGTTATCGGATCA
>JBJFAP010000017.1:0-4261 GCA_051887975.1 Alphaproteobacteria bacterium
ATTGTTATTGAACGTCCGGCTCAAAAAGCAAGAGTAACAATTTATTCAGCACGTCCCGGTGTTGTAATTGGTAAGAAAGGTCAAGATATTGATACATTAAAGAATCAATTACAAAAAATTACCGGTTCTGATGTCAGCTTGAATATTGTTGAAGTACGTAAACCTGAACTGGATGCAACTTTGGTTGCTGATGGTATTGCACAGCAATTGGAAAAACGTGTTTCTTTCCGTCGTGCAATGAAACGTGCGGTTCAATCTGCTTTACGTTTAGGCGCACAAGGTATTCGTATCACATGTGGCGGACGTTTAGGCGGTGCTGAAATTGCGCGTGTTGAATGGTATCGTGAAGGACGTGTTCCTTTGCATACATTACGTGCTGATGTAGATTATGGAACAGCGACAGCGCATACATCTTATGGTTGTTGTGGTATTAAAGTCTGGATTTTCAAAGGTGAAATCATGGCTCATGACCCAATGGCTCAAGATAAGCGTTTGGCTGATCAACATTAATGAAAGGGCTATAAGAAAATGTTAAGTCCAAAAAGAACAAAATTCCGTAAGCAATTTAAAGGCCGTATTCACGGTTTGACCAAAGGTGCTGCAACATTAGATTTCGGTACTTACGGTTTGAAAGCTTTGGAACCAGAGCGCATTACTGCCCGTCAGATTGAAGCTGCGCGTCGTGCGATTTCTCGTGCAATGAAGCGTCAAGGCAGAATGTGGATTCGTATTTTTCCGGATGTTCCAGTTTCAAAGAAACCTCCTGAAGTCCGTCAAGGTAAAGGTAAAGGTTCTGTTGAATTTTGGGCATGTCGTGTTAAACCAGGTCGTGTAATGTTTGAAATTGATGGTGTTTCAGAAGAATTAGCACGTGAAGCTTTTGCTTTAGGTGCTGCGAAATTGCCGATTAAAACGAAATTCATTTCACGTCTTGCAAGTGAAGAGGTTTAATTATGGTAAAAGTAAAAGAATTAAGAGCAAAGTCTGATGAACAATTGAACGAAATGGTTCAAGAGTTGAACAAGGAAGCTTTAAACTTACGCTTTTCACAAACAACCGGACAATTGGCAAACACAGCCCGTCGTCGTCAAGTTCGTCGTGAAATTGCTCAAATTAAGACGATTTTAACAGAACGTCAAACAAAGAAAGGGGAATAATTTATGCCAAAACGTATATTACAAGGCGTAGTCGTTAGCGACAAAATGGATAAGACGGTTGTTGTTCAAGTCGAACGCCGTGTTATGCACCCTGTTTACAAAAAATACATCAAGAGCTCGAAAAAGTATCATGCTCATGATGAAAATAATGCGTGCAAGGTCGGAGACACTGTTCGCATTCAAGAGTGCCGTCCAATTTCAAAGACCGTTAGTTGGGTCGTTGTAAATGAAGCGGCAGAACAATAAAACAAAAGAGGAAAGCTAAATGATTCAAATTAGTACTAACTTGGATGTAGCTGACAACTCCGGCGCCCGCCGCGTCAGTTGCATTAAGGTCCTCGGCGGCTCAAAGCGTAAGGTTGCATCTGTGGGCGATGTTATTATCGTTTCCATTAAAGAGGCAATACCACGCGGCCACGTCAAAAAAGGCGATGTAGCTCGTGCTGTTATCGTTCGTACGAAAAAAGAAATTCGTCGTCCTGATGGTTCAGCTATTCGTTTTGACAGCAATGCTGCCGTTTTGATTAACAAAGATGGCGAGCCTATCGGAACGCGTATTTTTGGACCGGTGACTCGTGAATTAAGAGCAAAGAACTATATGAAAATTATTTCTTTAGCTCCGGAGGTCTTATAATGTCTATGAAAATTAAAAAAGGTGATAAAGTTATTGTTATCACAGGAAAAGACAAAGGCAAGACAGGTGAAGTTTTGAAAGCGATGCCGAAAGACTGTAAAGTCCTTGTTTCTGGTGTAAACGTTTCTAAACGTCATCAAAAGCCAAGTCAGGAAAATGCGGGTGGTATTGTGTCTAAAGAAATGCCTATCCACGTTTCCAATGTTGCACTTATTGATCCGAAAGACGGTAAAGCGACACGTGTTCGTACATCCGAAAAAGATGGACGTAAAGTTCGTATTGCCAAACGTTCGGGCGAAGCGATTGATTAAAGGAGTTTCAAATGCCACGTTTAAAAGATTTATATGAAAACGAAATCCGTGCTGCTTTGAAAAAAGAGTTCGGTTATAAAAGCGAAATGGAAATTCCCAGAATCGAAAAAATCGTTTTGAATATGGGTGTCGGTGAAGCGACAGAAGACAGAAAAGCTCTTGACGGTGCTGTCAAAGATATGACAGCTATCGCTGGACAAAAGCCTGTTTTAACGCACGCCAAAAAATCTGTTGCTACATTTAAATTGCGTGAAGGAATGCCTATCGGTTGTAAAGTAACTTTGCGTAAAGACAGAATGTATGAATTCTTGGATCGTTTGATTACGACAGCAATGCCTCGTATTCGCGATTTCAGAGGAATTAGCGGTAAAAGTTTTGACGGACACGGTAATTTCGCATTTGGTATTAAGGAACAAATTATTTTCCTTGAAATCAATTACGATGAAATTGATAAAATCAGAGGTATGGATATCATTATTTGTACGTCTGCGAAGACAGATAAAGAAGCAAAAGCTTTGTTATCCGGTTTCAATATGCCGTTTACGAAATAAGGAGTTAGAATATGGCAAAAACAAGTTCTATTGAACGGAATAAAAAGCGTGAAAGATTGGCCAAAAAATACAAAGCACGTCGTGATGCTTTGAAGGCTGTCATTCACAATCCAAATTCAACTGATGAAGAAAAATTTCAAGCACAGTTGGATTTGCAAAAGTTGCCTCGCAACTCTGCACCTGCGCGTATTCACAATCGTTGTGAATTGACAGGTCGTCCGCGTGGTAATTATCGTAAATTTAAACTGAGTCGTATCAAATTGCGTGAATTGGCTTCTGAAGGTCAAATTCCGGGTATGACAAAGTCCAGTTGGTAAGAGGAGATTTAATATGTCTATGACAGATCCGATTGCAGATATGTTGACTCGTATCAGAAATGGTCAACAAGCAAAAAAATCTCATATAATGACACCGGCATCTTCTTTGCGTGCAGCTGTTTTGGATGTTTTAACGCGTGAAGGTTATATTCGCGGTTATGAACGCCAAAATGTTCGTGCAGGCGTTGATGAATTCAAAGTTGAATTAAAATATCATGAAGGTCGTCCTGTTATTAACGAGATTCAACGTGTTTCGACTCCTGGTCGTCGCGTTTATTCAAAGGTTAAAGATTTACCAAAGTTTTATAACGGCTTGGGTATCTTTGTGTTATCCACTCCGCAAGGTGTGATGAGTGATAATGAAGCTCGTCAAGCCAATGTTGGTGGTGAAGTATTGTGCAAAGTGTTCTAATGGGAGGAAAATATGTCAAGAGTTGGTAAACATCATATCGTTCTTCCGCAAGGTGTATCAGTCAGCATTGAAAATGGTGAAGCAACGGTCAGCGGAAAATTGGGAACTTTAAAATCCCATGTGTCTGATAAAGTAAATGTTTCAATCGAAAACAATGAAGTGATTGTTAAACCTGTTGCAAATACTAAAGAATGCCGTATGAACTGGGGAACTGCCCGCGCAAACCTGAACAATATGGTCAAAGGTGTGTCGGAAGGTTTTACCCGCAAGTTGGAAATGATCGGTGTCGGTTATCGTGCTCAAGTTAACGGAAATGTATTAAAGCTTTCTTTGGGCTTCAGCCATGATATCGATTATGCTATTCCTGAAGGAATTAAGATTGTATGTCCTGATGTGACACAAATTGAAATTTCCGGTATGGATAAAAGACTTGTCGGTACAGTAGCGTCAGAAATTCGTTCATATCGTTCTCCTGAACCTTACAAAGGTAAGGGCGTAAAATATGCTGAAGAAACTGTACGTCGTAAAGAAGGCAAAAAGAAATAGGATTTAAGAAAATGAAACAATCAGATATTAAATTTGAACGTCGGAAAGCTCGTGTACGTTACGGCTTGAAGAAAAATGCATCTGATAAATTACGTTTATCGGTGTACCGTTCCGAAAAAAACATTTCTGTGCAGATTATCGATGATAAAGCCGGAAAGACACTTGTTTCTGCGTCTTCTTTAAATAAAGAGATTACAGAAAAGGGCTCTACGGTTGCAGCTGCTCAGGCTGTTGGTAAATTGATTGCTGAAAAGGCTGTAAAAGCCGGTATCAGCGAAGTTGTGTTCGATCGTGGCGGTTATATTTATCACGGACGCATTAAAGCGTTGGCTG
>JBJFAP010000018.1:0-4201 GCA_051887975.1 Alphaproteobacteria bacterium
ATTAAAGAAACGTTTATCAAATAAATGATTCCTTCTGATAAAGGCTTACAAAAACCGTCAGCGACAAGTATCGGAAAACCAATATTAAACAGATTTTGAAAGACCAATACAAAAAAACTAAAAGACGCAAAAGTCAGATTGTTTTTACCTAACTTATCATTTTGCCCAAAAAAATATAAAGCACTTCCGACAAACAAAGCACCAACCAATCTTGGCAAAAGAATATAAAAATCAATCATTGCCTGTAAATTCATTTTTTCCCCTTTCTTTAATGTATTTTAATACAAAAGATAAAAATTTCAAACTTTTTTTTATAAATCCTCTTGAAAAATACGATTGTAGGTCTTATATCTTTACCAATTCGAAAAATTAACATTACAGAAGGAGTTAGAAAAATGGGTAAAATTATTGGTATTGACTTAGGTACAACAAACTCTTGTGTTGCCATTATGGAAGCAGGAGAAGCAAAAGTAATCGAAAACAGAGAAGGGGCAAGAACGACTCCTTCAATGGTTGCGTTTACAAGTAAAGGCGAAAGATTGGTAGGACAAGCGGCAAAACGTCAGGCTGTTACCAATCCGGAAGGCACATTGTTTTCAATCAAGCGTTTAATCGGACGCAGATACAATGATAAGGTTGTGGAAAAGGATAAAACTCTTGTTCCATATAAAATTGTTTCCGGCGATAACGGTGATGCTTGGGTGGAAGTCAGGGGAGAAAAGTACGCGCCATCACAAATTTCGGCTTTTGTTTTGCAAAAATTAAAAGAAGATGCGGAAGCATACCTTGGCGAAAAAGTAACCGATGCGATTATTACAGTACCTGCTTATTTTGACGATTCTCAACGTCAAGCGACAAAGGATGCCGGTAAAATTGCGGGTTTAAACGTTTTGCGTATCATTAACGAACCGACAGCCGCTGCCTTGTGCTATGGTATGGAAAAGAAAAAATCAGGTACAATCGTTGTTTACGATTTAGGCGGTGGTACTTTCGATGTTTCCGTTTTGGAAATCGGCGATGGTGTGTTCGAAGTAAAGGCCACAAACGGTGATACGTTCTTGGGTGGTGAAGACTTTGATATGCGTATTATTGATTACTTGGCTGATGAATTCAAAAAAGAAAACTCAATTGATTTGCGTCAAGACAGAATGGCTTTGCAACGTTTGAAAGAAGCGGCGGAAAAAGCAAAAATTGAATTGTCTTCCGCTACAACGACAGATGTTAACTTGCCGTTTATTACAGCAGATGCCACAGGTCCAAAACATTTGAATGTCACATTAACGCGTTCGAAATTGGAAAGTTTAGTTGGTGATTTGTTGGACAGAACGAAAGTTCCTTGCGAAAATGCTTTAAAAGATGCCGGATTGAAAGCTTCTGATATTGATGAAGTTATTTTGGTCGGTGGTATGACTCGTATGCCGAAAGTTCAACAAATTGTTCAAGAATTCTTTGGTAAAGAACCGCATAAGGGCGTAAATCCTGATGAAGTTGTTGCTTGTGGTGCGGCAATTCAAGGTGGTGTATTAAAAGGTGATGTGAAAGACGTTTTATTGTTGGATGTGACTCCGCTTTCTTTGGGTATTGAAACATTGGGCGGTGTGTTTACACGCTTAATTGACAGAAATACAACGATTCCGACTCGTAAATCTCAAGTGTTTTCAACGGCAGAAGACGGACAAACAGCCGTTACGATTCGCGTATTCCAAGGTGAACGTGAAATGACTGCCGACAACAAGTTGCTTGGTCAATTTGATTTGGTTGGTATTCCGCCTGCACCGCGTGGTATGCCGCAAATTGAAGTTACATTTGATATTGATGCAAACGGTATTGTGAATGTATCGGCTAAAGATAAAGCAACAGGAAAAGAACAAGCAATTCGTATTCAAGCTTCCGGCGGATTAAAAGATTCTGATATCGAACAAATGGTCAAAGATGCAGCAGCTCACGCAGAAGAAGATAAGAAAAAACGCGAATTGATTGATGCGAAAAACAAAGCAGAATCTATGATTCATCAAGCGGAAAAGAACCTGAAAGACTTTGGTGATAAAGTTGCTTCAGCTGATAAAACCGCGATTGAAACGGCAGTTGAAGAATTGAAAAAGGCCGCAGAAAGTGATAACTTGGATGAAATCAATAACAAGACTGATGCTTTGATGAACGCTTCTATGAAGTTAGGCGAGGCGATGTATAAAGAACAACAAGCTTCTGCCGGCGCGGCGGGTAATGCCGGACAAGCAGGAGCGGAACAACCGCAAGCCGAACAAGCAAAGAAAGATGACGGTACGATCGATGCCGACTTTGAAGAAGTGAAGAAATAAGTTTTCCTTTCGACAGCAAAAGAAGCCCTCACATATGTGGGGGCTTTATATATAGAGAAAGTTTAAACGGGTTTTACGAAAATTCTGGTGGGTGTGGCGAGATTTGAACTTGCGACCCCTACGATGTGAACGTAGTGCTCTAACCGCTGAGCTACACACCCGATAGAGCTATTTATACTCTTTGATAATATAAATGTCAAGAAAAATTTTTTAATCTGACAATCAGAAATTAAACCAAAAACTATTGTTTTTGTTTTTCATTTTGTCTATATTATACACGAATAATTTAAAGGAGATTTTTATGCAAAATAAGTGTGTAAATCAGCTGTCTGTACGAAAAATAGCCATTATTGGATGCGGTTTTGTTGGATCTGCAACTGCATTTTGTTTGATGCAATCCGGCTTGTTTTCAGAAATGGTGTTATTGGATGCGGATCAATCAAAAGCAGAAGGGGAGGCTTTAGATATCAGCCACGGACTTGCTTTTGCAAAACCAATGAAAATATATGCTGGAAGTTATGATGATATTCGGGATGCTTCTGTTGTCGTTATTACGGCCGGTGCTAATCAAAAGCCGGGCGAAACACGATTGGATTTAGTCAAAAAGAATATTGCCATTTTTAAATCCATTTTATCGGAGATAAAACAAAGGTCATATAACGGTATTTTGCTAATCGTTGCAAATCCGGTGGATATTTTAACAACAGTTGCTTTGAAATTGTCCGATTTACCGGAAAATAAAGTTTTGGGTTCGGGTACTGTTTTGGATACAGCACGTTTAAAGTATGAATTAAGTAATCACTTGAATGTGGATTCAAGAAGTATTCATGCTTTTATTATTGGCGAACATGGAGATTCGGAAATCGCCGCATGGTCGTGTGCAAATGTATCGGGAATTCCTCTGGATAACTTTTGCGAGATGAGGGGATATTTCAATCATGAAGAATCTATGCGGCGTATTTCTTCAGACGTTAAAAACAGTGCTTATGAAATTATTGCCAAGAAAAAAGCAACTTATTTTGGAATAGCGATGTCTGTTAAACGAATTTGCGAAGCAATTGTGCGTGATGAAAAGTCTATTTTGCCGATTTCGTCAATGATGCATGGAGAATATGGAATATCCGACATTGCATTGAGTGTGCCGGCGATTGTCGGTAAAGATGGTGTGGAAACGCACGTACCGCTTCAATTAAGCAAGAGTGAAATAAAAAAGCTTCAAGATTCTGCAAATACATTAAAAGAAATTTTAAAACAAAACGATATTTAAAATACAAAACCACCGACTGTTTAAAGTCGGTGGAATTTTTTTATAACCAATATTAAGAGGTATATTATTCATTTGCAGTACTTAATCCAGCACGTTTTAACATTGTATCCCTTTGTTGATTACATTTTGCAAGTTCTGTTCCATAGCTTCCTCCGGTCGCTGATTTGCATTTTTCATAATCTGCGTTAATTTCTTGTTTTGCTTTATCCGGATCTGCACGATAATATTCCAATTTTGCGGCATCTGTCGCTTTCATATAGTTTGCTTGGCAAGTGGAATCTGATTTTCCTGATCTTAGACAGGCATCATATTCTTTTTCTGCCTGAACCTCTTTAGCGACTCTTTGATCTTGCGGATCAGATAAAATTGAATCAGCTTGGTCCTTTAGACCGGCATTTTCCAAAGTTTCTTTTGTTTTTGATGCACAATAAGCCTCTCCGCGCGGGCCCGGATTTGATGCCGTACATTTTTCATATTCAACATCAGCATCTTTTTTTGCAGCTTCCGGATTTTCTTTGTAATAATCCTGTTTAGCTTCTTCATATGCTTTATCCAGTTGTTTAGAACAGGTTGCCTCCGATTTTGTTTGTTGTATACATTCGTTATAATCTTGTTC
>JBJFAP010000019.1:0-4121 GCA_051887975.1 Alphaproteobacteria bacterium
TGCGAGCTTCTTGTTCTATCGGAGTCGGCATCAATTCCATTCCTCTTCCTGATGGACGCGGCGGTTGTGTATAAACACAAACAATATCATGTTTTTGATATAACGCATCTAAAACCGGCACAGCAAATTCCGGTGTTCCCATAAAAATAATTTTCATTATTCATCCTCACTTTCACTCAAAAGCAACCTCTTTTGACGTTTTTCCTGTTTTTTAAACATCATCTTCTGACGCAATTTTGATAAATGATCAATAAAAATAATACCATCCAAATGATCCAATTCGTGCTGAATAGCAACGGCTAAAAATCCTTTTGCATCCAAGACACAGGATTTTCCGTTTTCATCCAGATATTCCACTTTCACGCTTTCGAATCTTTGAACGGGCGCATATTGATTTGGAATAGATAAACATCCTTCCTGACATTCTTGTAATTCATCGGAATGCCAAACGATTTTTGGATTTACCATCTTATATGGTGCAGGTTCTTCCCCTTTGCGGGCGGCATCAATAACAACCATTCTTTTCAGCAATCCGACTTGTGGCGCAGCCAACCCTGCCCCATTAGCCTTATACATTGTTTCCAACATATCTGCCAGAGTTATTTTTACATCCTCGTCAACTTGTTTTACTTCCTTGCTGACTTGCCTTAAAATCGGGTTTGGAAGTTCAATTATTTTTAATTTCATCATTTTTTCCTTTTCTTTTTTGCAATTATACTATAAAATGAAAAAAAGTCAAAAGAAATTAACAGGGAGAAAATGAAATGAAAAGATTTTTTAAAATTATGCTGTTTACACTCTTATTATCGGCTCAAACTGTCCACGCACAACAGGAAGACGGCTCTTTTCACTTGGTTGTTTTCGGTGACAGCTTATCCAGCGGATATCGTTTACCTGAAAACACAGGATTTGTCCCCGTTTTACAACAACGTTTATTAAAAGACGGATTGGATAATGTTTCCGTTATCAATGCGGCCGTTCCCGGTGATACAACGGCAGATGCGCTAAAACGAATCGAAAATGTGTTGGCACTTAATCCGCATGCTGTTATTTTGGAATTTGGAATCAACGACATTTTGAACAGCATTAATTTTCAAACTTCGGAAGAAAATTTGGATAAACTTTTAAAGATTTTCCAAGATAAAGATATCCCCGTTTTGTTAATCGGAATGCGCGCGCCTTTCTTAACCGAGCAAAAAAGCCGAGAAGATTTTATCGGTATGTACAAAAGAATGGCAAAAAAATACAAAGTTGCATTTTATCCTTATTTCTTGGAAGGTGTTCTGATTGAAAAATTGGGTATTTATGATTTAAAATATATGCAAGAGGATGGATCACATCCAAATGAACAAGGCGTAAAAATTATGGTTGAAAAGTTTTATCCTACATTAAATAAATTTTTAAACAGTTTAGAATAAGAGGTTGAAATGATTAGACTTTTTGCAGGACTTGAACTACCGGAAGACATCCAAGATTCTATTGCTTCTTTGCAATCGGGATTACCAGATGCCAGATGGGTTTGTAAAGAAAAATTGCACCTAAATTTATGCTTTATCGGAAATGTACAAGAAAATATAGCCGATAACATTCATGACAAATTATGTCAAATGCGCTTTCCTTCTTTTAATTTAGGTTTTAAAGAATTGGGATATTTTGAAACCTCCGGCATTCCGCATCATTTGTGGTTAGGCGTAGATTATTACCAAGCCTTAGATGAATTATCTGCTAAAATCACAAATATAGCAACAGATTGTGGTGCACCAAAAGACAGATTCAAATTTCACGCGCATGTCAGCCTTGCAAGCTTACATGGAACAAATATAGTCGATGTAATGCGTTTTATTGCCGCAAACAACTTGTTTAAGACACGTCAATTTAAAGTTTATTACTTTACATTATTTTCAAGCCATGCCAGAGAAAACGGTGAAGGCAAGAACTATCGAATCGAAGCAAGATATCCTTTAACCTTGATTTAAATTTTTGACATAAAGTCCTCTATGGCTTCTTCACAAGAAGAATCTATACCATGCCCCATTCCGTCAACGACATGTGTTGTTGTTTTACATCCTATATTTTTCAATGTGTTTTCTGTCATTTGCATACCCACAAAAGGGACAACATCATCCGCTGTTCCATGTGTTAAAAGCACAGGCGGCATACTTTTTATTTCATCAGGCATTAAACTGTCATTAATTAACAAAGGGATTGAAGAACAAGCGATAACACCTTTAACCGCTGGCGCAGATAAAATCCCCATCATTAAAGCCAATAATGCACCTTGCGAAAATCCCATTAAAAGCATATCTGCCTGTGTTAATGAATGCTTATATTCAATATAGCGCATAAAATCAGCAGCACTTAAAACAGCCTCTTTTGCCCTTTCCATCAATTTTTGAATATAATCAAAATGTTCATACATACTGCCCGAAGCCATTTCATCAATATCATACCATTTATACCCGTCTGCCGTCAAAACATCGGGTGCATTTGGTGCATAAAAAATTGTATCAGGCATTTTTTTGGACAATATCGGTGCAAGCGAAATTAAATCTTCCCCGTTTGAAGCATAACCATGAAACATAATCATTGCTTGCTTTACCTGACCACTTGTCGGTGCGTAAAAAATTGTATCAGATAACATTTTAAAATTCCCTTTAAAAAAGCTTGTCAATTTAATAACTTATTTGTATAATATAGAAAAAATGAAAGGCGTGTCAATAATGAAAAAATTGTTTTTTTACTTGTTTATTGCTTCCACTGCGTTGTCCGCCAAAGCGCAAACACTGACCGGCATGAATGACGCACAGCAACTGGGGTCTATGGCTGGTTTGGCTCTTGCTTGTAATGCGGGATCAAGATTGGATGATTTCCAGTTAATTGCCAGTTATATTTTGGCAAACACGCATCCGACAGAAGAAAAACGCAACAAAGCATTCTCCCAATTTGCGGCAGAAAAGTTGCGCACTTACAACTTACAAAAACAACACCCGATTGAAGATTGTCCGACCATTTTGAATCGTTTTTATAACTTACCTATTTTTGAAGTAACTATTTATAAAGACGGTTCTGTTAAATTTCCGGATGGAAAAATTCTGAAAGCACCGACGGCGCAAGACAAGAAGAAAGCTGAACTAAAGGCACAGAAAAAAGCAAAAGAACCTAAACGTAATTATGTCATTCCATCCAAAAGCAAATTGCAACCGTTTTAAAAGGACTTTTTATGCGCCCGTCATCCTTAAATTTACTTTTCTCTTCGATACACAACATCAAAGGCGTTGGGCAAAAAACAGTCCCTCTTTTAAGTAATCTGTTTGACGGTGATTTATTAATTTATGCCTTATTTCACAAACCGACAGGACTTATTTGCAGACAAAAAGTCGATAACGTTATACAATTAAAAGCAGGAAATATTCCCATATTTAAAGTTAAAATACTTGAACACACCAAACCTTATTCGAAAAAAGCACCTTATCGCATTTTATGCGAAATTTCATCTTTACGCGGTGCATTATTGGAAATTGCTTTTTTTAATTATCATAAAAATTATTTGATTGATTTATTACCAGTTGGAGAAGAACGCCTTATCAGCGGACAAGTCGAATGGTATAATAATGTCCTTCAAATGACACATCCGGATTATATTGTTGAGCTTGAAAACGAATGGAAAATTCCATTATTTGAGCCCATTTATCCGCTGACGCAAGGTATCAGTAATAAAATAGTGCGCTTCGTTATCAAAGAAGCTTTAAAAGCCATACCTGACAATTTACCCGAATGGCTGGATGAAACTTTAATAAAACGCGAAAGATGGACAAGTTTTAAACAATCACTTATTGATTTACATGATCCCAAATCCCCTGCTGATTTAGAGGACACAAATAAAGCAAGACAGCGTTTAGCTTACGATGAAATAATGGCAAGCCAAACGGCTTTACTTTTAATGCGTACGCGTATGAAAAAAATGACCGGAAACGCTTGGCATGGAACAGGGGCTCTTACAGCTCGATTAAAATCATTATTACCGTTTGAACTGACTGGCGCACAAAAACGGGTTATGAGTGAAATTTTTTCAGATTTAAAATCAACCGATCGTATGAACCGCCTTTTGCAAGGTGATGTCG
>JBJFAP010000020.1:0-4033 GCA_051887975.1 Alphaproteobacteria bacterium
ACACCCAACATTTCCAACATACTACGCCCCATTTCTTTTTTCATTTTATTCTCCATAAAAAATATCGCCTTGGTGTAAAGGCGACTGGAAGTTCAAAGCTGCTCACAGGAACAGTGGGCATATTGATTTGAACGGAAATACTCCGCAAACTTATTAGCCTCCTTCCAGTCATTTAACCGAAAGGAGTTTTACGCCAACGAATTGGCAACCTGTGAAGAGGCTTTGAATCCTCGAGATAGACACCAACCTATCCTGCCCTTAAGACTATCTGAAAATTTTAAAATTGCAAGAATTTTTTTCGTATTCTAAAAAATAAATTATTTTTATAGTATTTTTCTTTTTTCAGACAAATCCTTTAAGTACATTTTTCTTGACAATTTTTCATTTTTTTGTATAATTTTTTCTTACGAAAGGAAAAATTATGTCTGAAACTACATTTGAAAAAGTCAAAAATACAGAGCTGATTACAGCAATGATTACACCTTTTAAACAAGATGAAACAATTGATTTTTCTGTTCTTACAAAACTTATAAAACATTTAATTCATACCAGCTCTGACGCAATTTTGGTCGGTGGTTCTACCGGTGAAGAGCCTAATATGGATGAAGACGAAAAATGGGCTGTTCTGGCTTGCGCACAAAAAACAATTCGACAAGAAAAAGCAGATACTAAAATTTGGGTTGGAACAGGTTCAAGTTCTACTCGTCGTACGATAGAAGAAACAAAAAAAGCAAAAGAATTTGGCGCTGATGTCGCATTGATTGTCGTTCCTCCCTATGTTAAGCCGAACGCAGACGGTCTGTTGTTGCACTATGGAAATATTGCAAAAGCAGTTCCTGATATGCCAATCATTATTTACAATATTCCTTCTCGTTCCGGTATTTCAATGGAACCTGCCGTCATTGCAAAATTGGCTCATACATACCCGAATATTGTCGGTGTCAAACAAAGTTTCTCTGATATGAACAAAGTAACGGAAATTATTGCCCAAACACCAAAAGATTTTTCCGTTTACAGCGGTGATGACAGTTTAACTTTGCCAATGCTTGCATTGGGCGCAAAAGGTGTTGTCAGCGTTGCTTCGCATATTGCAGGAAACGATTTAAAGCAGATGATTCAATTATTTAAATCCGGAAAAATTGCTCAAGCAAACGCAATCCATCAAATGCTTTATCCTTTAACAAAAGCTTTATTCATTACGTCTAACCCAATACCGGTTAAGGAAATTTTATCGCAAATGGGTATGATTTCATCAAATGCCGTACGCGCTCCGCTTTGCGTTATGAATGAAAACACAAAAAATGAAATGGCGCAGTATTTAAAAGCCTACGCCGATTTCAAAGAAAAGCAACGGTAAAATTTTAAATCAATCCGTCTTTACATAATTTTGCATAAACAGGATTGAGCAAACCTAATTTTTCAATAATCTGACAAGGCGTTAAATTGATATTTAGCGCCTTTGTTGTTGAAGTCCCATTCTTGATTGTTTTCATTTCCGCACTAGGCAGATTTGATTTACCGATACACGAAGATAAATACACAAAGCATTCATCATTGTCTTTTAAATTTTCGATTGCCAATTTTCTGGCAAATAAATTAAGTGTTAAATCCGCCTTGCTGGCATCTTTTGTCCAAGGGCTTCCGCCTCCGATTGGCGCAGAAGTCGAATAAAAATCGCATGCCAATTTTCGCCCCGTAATACCGCAATCTGCAACAGAAGAATGATAAGTATATCGCCCTGTTCCGTTGACAATGATATTTTTGGGTTTTTCTTGAAGCGTTTTGACCACAAAATCATTTAAGTTGACATCTTCCAACATAGGAACTGCGGCAATAGCTGTTTCAACATTGCCATCATTATCAAGCGTAATTTGTGTTTTTATGTCAAGTCCAAGGTTTTTGCTTTGTTTGGCTTTTTCATAAAGGGCTTTATTTAACAAACGTGCCAAGTACAGTTCTTTGCCGACAAATCCTTTTCCTTTACACGCATATCCCACAAAAACACCTTGATCGCCCCAACCGTTTTGCACAACACCTTGGTTAATATCGCGCGATTGTTGCCCTGTCAAGTTAATAACATCCAATTTTTCAGGCTCAATTGAATATTCTTTCCAAATTTTTGCGTATTCCGGTGTATAACCAATTTCAAACAAAGCTTGTTTTACAAGCTCTTTTGTGTTATTTAAATTGACATTTCCGGTAATTTCACCACCCAAAACGACAGTATTATCTTTAATCATTACCTCTATGGCATATTTAATAAACTTGTCTTGCCTTATCAGACAATCCAAAATATAACTTGAAATATAATCCGCTGTTTTATCAGGGTGCCCCAAAGACACCGCCTCTGCTGTTTTTTTCATCAATAATCTCCTTGTTTAGTCCGCTTTTGTGGGACAAGTCAGGTTAAATCCACATCAAAACATCCACCATGGACGTCTTGTCTTTAATTAAACATGATTATAAATTGTATGTCAAGAATAAATTTTAAAATTTCTTTTGATAAAATTCTTGACAAGCATTTCAGACAACGTATAATTCAAAGTTAAGGCAGGTTGGTGTCTGCCCCGAGGTTTGAAACCCTCTTAACAGTCGCCGATATCGGCAAGAACCTTCTGGTCCGTTTGACTGGAAGGCGATAAAATAGCCTTGCGGTCAATATATCGCACTATTTCTGTTAATAGGTTTCAACTTCCAGTCGCCTTTACACCAAGGCGATATTTTTTTGTTGAAAAGGAAATTTAAATGCCCAAAAATTCTGATGGACGCAGTATGATTGAAATGCTTTGTGTTTTGGCAATTATCGGAATGCTTGCCATCGGTGGCGTTTGGGGTGTCAGAAAAGCTTTTACCAAACACAACGCGAATAATTTAATCGAAGATGTGCGCCTTGCCGGATTCATCGTCGCGGATGAAATGTTTTCTTCGCTTCCTGCCGAACAAGAAGAAGTTTCGATGGCAGGAAAATTTGTCCCCAAAAGTCCTTATGATTTTACAGCGTTTAAGGAATCAGACATCACGTTTGGTGTTGTGGCGGATAAAGTGTCTTTTCCCGTTTGCGAAGAAGTCAGAAAAAGAAAGGTCGATTGGTTGGAAGAAATTCGCGCGAACGGCAAGGAAAATACATGTAAAAAAGATGATGGCAACACTGTCAGTTTTTTCTTTAATACTCAATTAAACGGTAATACAGAAGTAAGTGGTGAATGTCGCACGAATAAAGATTGCCCGCCAGAAAAGCCTTATTGTAGATATGGTGTTTGTACAAAGTGCGAGAATGGATTACAATTAAACAATGGTACTTGTACGATATGTCCTTCTGTTGGTGAATATAAATTTCCAACTAATGCCTCTTATTGTCATACCTGCGGAAATAATGTCTATTTCAGCACTTGGCTAAGTTATTGTGTGGACTGTACTGTTCCACATTCGTTTGTTTTACCCACTACAAAATCGGAATGTGCGCGTTGTCCTAATCGTTGTTGGGACGAAGAAAAGCAACGGTGTTTGGATGCTCAAGTCGGAAATATTTTTAATAATAATGGTATCTGTAATTATAATTGTCCGGCAGGACAGTTTGTGGCCAATAATGCTGGAGGACAATGGCGGTGTACTGATTGTCCGGCAATAGGAAGTCAATTACGTTCCTTCTCAACAACAGAACAATGTCATTCTTGCGGAAGCAATTACATGTCTATAGAAAATGGACAGTATTGTAGGGAGTGTACATATCCTTATTCTTCGGGTATTTCAATAGAAGAGTGTAAACGTTGCCCAAACAGATGTTGGGACGAAGAAAAGCAAAAGTGTTTGGATGCTCAAGTCGGAAATATTTTTAATAATAATGGTATTTGTAATTATAATTGTCCGGCAGGACAGCTTGTGGCCACAAATGATGCTGGAGGACAATGGCGGTGTGCTGATTGTCCGGCAATAGGCGGTCAATCACGTCCCTTCTCAACAACAGAACAATGTCATTCTTGCGGAAGCAATTACATGTCTATATTGAATGGACAGTATTGTAGGGAGTGTACAT
>JBJFAP010000021.1:0-4024 GCA_051887975.1 Alphaproteobacteria bacterium
CAAGCAGCTTCAATTCTGTCTTTATCCCATTCATTATTTGCATTTTTATGTTTTGTAAGCGGTTGTTCTTCGGATAAGATTTTGCCCGAAAAACCGGTTGATGTCTTATATAATGAAGCAATGGATTTTATTGAAGACGAAAGCTATGACAAAGCAATCGAATCTTTTTCTGAAGTGGAACGTCAGCACCCTTATTCACCTTGGGCGGCAAAATCACAAGTGATGACTGCATATTTGTATTATAAACAAGCCAAATATGATGATGCGGTTTTGGCTGTCAACCGTTTTTTAAGTCTGCACCCCGGACACAAATATGCCCCTTATGCCAATTATTTGAAGGGTATGTGTTATTATGAACAGATAACGGATATTTCCAGATCTCAAGGCGAAACAAGACAAGCTTATGAATCATTCAATCGGTTGATGATATTGTATCCGAATACAGATTACGCAAAAGATGCAACAAAAAAAGTGCAATTAACACTTAATCATTTAGCCGGTAAAGAAATGGAAATCGGACGTTATTACCAAAAACGAGGTCGTTGGGGGGCTGCGCTTAACCGATTCGCTGAAGTTGTTCGGACGTATCCGAATACAGTTCAAGTGGAAGAAGCTCTTTATCGTTTAACGGCGGTTTATTTAACTTTGGGAATGGAAAAGGAAGCAAAACGTGCCGCGGCTGTTTTGGGGTATAACTATCCGGAATCTAAATGGTACAAAAAAGCATATGCTCTTATGACAGAAGGTTAATCAATGCTGCAATCGATTTCGATTCGTGATGTTGTTTTAATAGATAAATTGAATTTACAATTCAAAGAAGGTTTATGCGTTTTTACCGGTGAAACGGGGGCAGGAAAGTCAATTCTTCTTGATGCGCTTTCTTTGGCATTGGGCGCGCGTGCTGATACAAACTTGATACGACATGGGCAAGACAGTTTATCCGTTGTGGCAGAATTTTCAATTCCTGATTCGCATCCGGTTTTAAATATTTTAAAAGAAAACGATTTGGATTTGGATACAACGTTAATTTTACGTCGAACGGTTGCAAAAGACGGAAAGAGTAAATGCTATATCAATGATACGCCAATCAGTGTAAATTTAATGCGTCAAATCGGTGATTTGTTGGTCGAAATTCATGGACAATTTGCCAGCCATAGTTTGCTTAATCCGGCAACTCATTTATCCGTTTTGGATAAATACGGTAAATTGGAAGAAAAGGCTCAAGAATGTCAAAACGCTTATTACGATTGGCAAAATGCAATTAAACAAGTGGCGCGTGCTGAAGATATTGTGCAAAAAGCAAAAGAAGATGAAGAATTTTTAACACATGCTGTTAAAGAGTTGGAAGCTTTTAATCCTGCTGTCGGTGAAGAAGAAGAATTGGCCAATAAAAGAACGTCTTTGATGAATGCGGAAAAAATAACAGAAAGTTTGAATACGGCATATCAAATACTTTCGCAAGACGGCTCTTTACAATCGCAAATTTCAACGGCAATGCGGGAATTAGAAAAGGCTTCTCGTTTCATTCCCAATCGTTTTGATGGTATTTTGGCGGACTTGGATTCGGTGTCTGAAGGACTTGCCGTGGCAACAGATGAATTGGAAAATATCGCATCGGCTTTTGAAGATCCGACACAAGAATTGGAACGTGTTGACGAACGTTTTTTTGCGTTAAAGGATTTGGCAAGAAAATATCATGTGGAATGTGATGAACTGCCGGCAACATTGTCTGAGTTCAGATCAAAACTTTCCTTAATTGATAAGGGAACAGATGAATTACTTTTGTTGAAGCAAGCAGAAGATACGGCACGCATCCGATTTGTAGAACTTGCAAAAAGTTTAAGTGATTTAAGACACAAAGCAGGGTCGGCACTGGATAAAGCTGTTTGCGCGGAATTGCCCGCGTTAAAGCTTGAAAAGGCAAAATTTATTACACAAATTGCTGATTTGGAAACACAACAAGCAACGCCAGACGGTTTAAATAAAGTACAATTTTGTATTTCAACAAACGCAGCTCCGGCCGCGCCGCTTAATAAAATTGCTTCGGGTGGAGAATTGGCACGCTTTATGTTGGCTTTAAAAGTCAATCTTGCCAATTTGGATGATGTGCCGACATTGGTTTTCGATGAAGTTGACAGCGGTATCGGTGGCGCAACAGCATCAGCGGTGGGGGAACGTTTGGCAAGACTTGGACAAATCCGACAAGTTTTGGTCGTAACTCATTCCCCGCAAGTGGCGGCTTTTGGCGCACATCATATGAAAGTTTTGAAAAATGCACAAGATGAAAAGGTTTTAACAACCGTTTTGCCTTTGGATGAAAAAGAAAGAAAAGAAGAAATTGCCCGTATGCTTTCCGGTGCGCAAATAACCGATGAAGCAAGACGTGCTGCTGAAACTTTACTGGAGAAGTCATGTTTGACAACATAGAACCTGCTTTTTTAACAAAAGATCAAGCACGTCAAGAATTGGAATTTTTGGCAAAAAGATTAGCTGAATTAGATAATGCGTATTATCAGGATGATGCGCCTTTGTTGACAGATATGGAATATGATCGTTTAAAAAAACGCAATGAGCAAATAGAGGCTCTTTTTCCTGATTTGGTTTTACAAAACACGCCATCCAAAAAAGTTGGCGCAAAGCCGCAAGAAGGTTTTTCAAAAATAGAACACAGAAAGCCAATGTTATCTTTATCGAATATTTTTGAAGAAGAAGAAATCACAGATTTTACAGACAAGGTCAGACGTTTCTTGGGATTATCTTTTGAAAATATGATTGATTTTGTTGCTGAACCTAAAATTGACGGACTTTCTTATTCTGCACTATATATAGACGGGCGATTTGTGAAAGCGGCGACTCGGGGAGACGGCGCAGTCGGTGAGGATATCACGCAAAACATTAAAACAATAAAAGAATTTCCGCTGTCGTTAACTGCGCCATTTCCGAAAGAAGTTGAAATTCGCGGTGAAATTTATATGACAAAAGCCGACTTTTTTGCACTAAATGAGCAAAATGAACGCGAAGGAAAAAAACTTTTTGCAAACCCCAGAAATGCAGCAGCCGGTTCTTTGCGTCAATTAGACGCTAAAATAACGGCCTCTCGTCATTTAAGCTTGTTTGCTTATACGGTGGGGGATACTTCTGAAGAAATTTGGACAACACAATGGGAATTGTTGGAATTATTTAAAAAGTGGGGGTTCCCCGTTGCAAAAGAAATCAGGCTGTGTCATACAGATTCGGATTTATTAAATTTTTACCGTTATATGCAGGAAATTCGCGCGGATTTACCTTATGATATTGACGGTGTTGTGTATAAAACGAATCGTGTTGATTTGCAACAGCGTTTGGGGTCTATTGCCAGAGCGCCACGTTGGGCAATCGCGCATAAATTTCCACCGACAAAAGCGCAAACACACCTCAATAACATTCGCATTCAGGTCGGACGGTTGGGGACATTAACTCCTGTGGCAGATTTAGAACCGATTAACGTTGGTGGCGTAATGGTGTCGCATGCAACGCTTCACAATCAAGATGAGTTGATAAGAAAAGATATTCGAATCGGAGATACGGTTATCGTTCAACGGGCCGGTGATGTGATTCCTCAAGTGATAGAAGTGATAAAGGAAAAACGTCCGGCAGATTCTCAAGTTTTTGTTTTCCCTGATAAATGCCCCGTTTGTGGCAGTAAAGTTTTCCGTCAACCTGATGAAGCGATACATTTTTGTTCGGGGGGATTGATTTGTCCGGCTCAAGCACTTGGACGCTTGCAACATTTTGTATCAAAGGATGCGTTGGATATTGAAGGACTCGGCAAAAAGAATATGGAAACTTTTTTTGAATTAAGATGGATAACGAATCCGGCGGACATTTTTGACTTTGAAACAAAATACAAATCTGAATTGATTCGTATGGAAGGTTGGGGTATTAAATCTGCTGAAAAATTATTTGATGCAATCAATAACGTGCGACAAGGGGTTGCTTTAGACAAGTTTATTTACGCGCTTGGTATTCAAGGCGTAGGACAGGC
>JBJFAP010000022.1:0-3980 GCA_051887975.1 Alphaproteobacteria bacterium
TCCGAAGATCCAATCCGCATTTTATGGATACTCGCAACAAGTGCGAGTATGACAAAAGGGGGTAAATCGTCATCCAGAAGCGTTAGCGAAGAATCCACATTCCAGAGCATTTATGGATTCTTCACCCACAAGGGGTTCAGAATGACGGTAAGGTATGGATTCTTCGGTCATTTCATTCTTTTATAAAAAACAAGAAAGATAATAAAGAAAGTTGGTTATTTAAACGTTTTGTTTTGTTTTCCATAATATGGTGTCTGACGACCTTTTTGAACGGAATATCCGTACTTTCCAAGTTTTCTGCCCATTGTATAATAAAATCCGTGCATATAAGCTAAAAGTCCAGCTTTTTCAAGATTTAAACGTCCTTCTGAATCAATATACTTTTCATCGATATTTACTCCTAAAATTTCGGCAATAAACATATCGTGCGTTCCATAAGATTTAATGTCGATTACTTTGCATTCCATTGAAAGAGGACTTTGATCAATTGCCGGTGCATTGATAAATTGACATTTTTCCGGTAATAATCCCGTTTGCTTGAATTTATCTGTATCGCGGCCGGATTTGACACCACACCAATCTGTAATGTCTGCTAAATCCAATGTGGGTAAGTTTATGACAAATTCTTTTGTTTCGCTGATAATTTTATGGGAAAAGCGGGCAGGGCGAATCGATACATAAGTCATTGCCGGTTCAGAGGATATAATGCCTGTCCACGCTGCTGTCATTACATTTGGTTTTTCCATCGTCCCGCACGAAATCAATGCAGGCGGAACTGGGGATAATAAAGTTGCTGGTTTCCAATGTTGTTTTGTCATTTGTTATTCCTTTTAAAAATGGACAAGAATTTGTCCGCCAATCGTCCGATCGTCAGCTTCTTTCGAATCTGAACCTTTATCAATTAAGGTATAATTAAAATATCCACCCAATGCGAAGTTATCAGCAATAAGAAAATTTAACACCGAACGCATATAAAGCCTGTTTGACATATCAAGTCTGTCATAATCATAGTTTACAGATACATCAAGAGAAGCAAAATTTGCTTGTGTATAAAAACCACAATAAGCACCGAATTTTATTTTATCATCAGCTGTTGAACTCTGCGCAACAGGCAATTGTCCCCATGCGCCAATGTATGGCAATAAAATCCCTAAATCATATCCTGTGCGAATATTGGCATCAAAAGCTTTATATGCCCCGCGAGCATGATGTGTTGTTTTTTGTAAATAATGAAGCTTTGCTTGTAGAAAATAATTTTCAGTGCTATATAGATCGTAATGTCCGCCAACAGCCCAGTCAATGTTTGTATTTTCTTTTTGTGTATTTTCAAAATCATCCTTTTGACGAATCCAAGCATTTGATAACATGACGGATAAAGAGGCTCTGTCAGACAATCCGTATTCTATATTTTGTCCTATTTTTCGAGCTCTGGAATAATGCCTTGCTGTATTCGGACTCTTTAAGTGATACTTTTGGTATTCAAAATAACTTGTTGAAATAAAAGAATCTTCTTTTGTCATATAAAACGGATTTGTGATTTGTTTTGCCAATGCTGCCGTTTGCGCAAGCGATAAAAAAGACAATGTTAATAACAGTTTTTTCATTTTAAGAATCTCCTTTGGGTTTATATTAGCTGATTTACAAAAAAAGGCAAGTAATGAATTTTTATTATTTTTTTTGTATACTTTTTTTATAAAATACTTGATTTTTTTATTTTTTTATGATAATATCGCGTAAAACAAGGAGTTTTTTACTATGTTAAATAAAGAAGAACAAAAATTGATTGAACAAAAGCGACAAGCATTTTTTGATAAACGCATTTCTTTCCAGTTTTATTATCTTTTATATCAATTCGGCTTTCTTGATTTGATAGAGTCAAAAAAACAAAAAGATTCATTGCTTTCGGGTCATATAAAGACGCTTCCTTATAACGTTCATCACATTCGCCCGTTGGGTTTGGGAGGGGATAATAATTTTTTGAATTTGTCCTTGATTGATGAAAAATTGCATAAATTTATTCACAAATACTGTATTCCGCCACAGGTTCTGAAAATGATGGATTCAAAGGGTGTTTCACAAAAGGAAAAGATGATAAATTCTTTTGTCCCAAATCTTGCGCCTGTTGCGCGAACAGAAGATTTTTTTAAGGAGGTTATCGTCTACGCAATCAGGTCAAGTATTTATAGGACACCGATAAAAAAACTTGCAAAGCAAAAACGTCCGCTTCTTGTCGAAAATGTCCGAGATGCTTTTTCCGAAGAAATAATGGATGCATATCATTTCAGCCCTCAGGCTTTTTACAGATTACAAGATATGCACTTGCGTTTCAGACTTACTCCAAAAAAAGATCGAACAAGAGATATGGAAAATAAGATAGCAGAGGCTGAAAGAAAATTTATCGGCAGAACGGCAGAAAAAGAGTCTTTTATATCTGAAATGCGTGAAAAATGGATGCGCATGAATACAGTAGAAAACCTAGTCAATTGTCTGATGCCACTTTTTTTTATTCGATTGGGCTTTCTTCCGAAAAATGTTTTAACAAAACAAGAGGCAAAGAAACCTGTTGTTACTGTTAAGCGCACAAATCAAACAACGGCAATAAATAAAGCAAAAAAACGCGGTGGAAAAGGTATTGTCGATGAATGATATACAGAATTTTATTGATGGAGTAGTTGTTAATGTCAAAAAAACAATCATTTTAAAAGACAAGCAAGAAAAGAATAAAAGGCAACAAAAAACTCACAGAATGAAACCTGTGAGTTTTTTTTAGGTCAAAACAGCTGATTTTTCGTCTGTCAATTTATTTATATTTTATTCACCGCATCCTTACACGAAAAAAAGAAAAACTCGCCATTTTTGACGACTTGTGTTTTTTTTTGGTTATGCACAGTGCGCAATTTACGAGCTAGTTATTGACACAACCTTTTACATTATATAAAATAAAAAGAGAAAGGATATATATTTCATGAGAAAAATATTTTTTTAGCCTCTCTTTTTATCTTGTTTTTTCAGCGCGATTATGGTATTAGATAATATATCTGTTTTTTTTAGAAAAGGATTAATCAAATGCTTCCATTATTTATTGGGCTTATATGTCTACTTCTTTTTGTTGAGTTTATAACCTCCCCAACTATTTTTAAATGCGACCGATTGAGGAATGAATGTATTCTATTACATAAGCACTTTTGGCAGTCGGATTATAAGGAAAAAAAGTTGTGCGATGTACACGATATTAAAGATGTTCGTGTCGCATCTCATACAGACAGAGGTACTACAATGTATTCTGTTGTACTCGAATTAAATAATGGAGATTCGCTTACAATTTTTAATTCTTCATCTTCTTTAAGATCGAAACACGAAAAGCAAGCTCAATTAATCCAAGATTTTTTACAATATAAAACAAGTGAAGTTGTTATAAAAGATTTGAATATGGTTTGCCTGTTTGTATTTGCCCTTTTTTGTGTGGCGTTCTCAACTGTAGGGCTAACTGAATTAGGCCTTTTGTCCTAGATTTTTAGTTCAAGACCAGTTTAGCCTTAAAAATGAAGAAGAAAATATATATAATATATCCAAGAATTTAAAAAGAGAGCTACTATGGCATTACAAGTCAAAATAAAATCAATTGGGAATTATTTTCCCAAAAATATTATTACTTCGGAAGCATTGGAAAAGCAGTTTAAACTTTCTTTAGGAGAAATTGCACGCAAAAATGGGGTTGTTTCAAGACATTGGAGTGACAAAGAAACGTGTATTGATATAGGAAAAAACGCATTAGATAATGCTTTGAAAAAGGCCGATTTAAAAATCAAAGATATTGATTGTATCGTATGGGCAGCCGGAACAGAAGCTCAGTTAATACCTTGCACAGCCTCATTGGTGGCACAGAAATATGGGGCAGAAAGTGCAGGCATTCCTTGTTTTGATATAAACGCAACGTGCTTAAGTTCTTTATTTGCTATTGAAACGCTTTCTTATTTAGT
>JBJFAP010000023.1:0-3960 GCA_051887975.1 Alphaproteobacteria bacterium
CAATAAAGATTTACAAGTCCGTTGTCCGGAAAATTTTAAAAATGAAGCGGATTTGAAAGCTTTTGAAGATTTAAACGCAGATGTATCTGTCGTGTGTGCTTATGGTTTGCTTTTGCCAAAAAGAATTTTGGATGCTTGCCCGAAAGGGTGTATCAATATTCATCCGTCTTTGTTGCCAAGATGGCGTGGGGCAGCACCAATTCAAAGAGCCATAATGGCGGGCGATAAGCAAACAGGTGTTTGTATTATGAAAATGAGTGCCGGTTTGGATACAGGGGATGTTTTCTTAAAAAAATCCGTAAAAATAGATAGCGAAGTAAATGCCGGTGATTTGCATGATAAATTAGCTAATTTAAGCGCTGAAATGATTTTACAAGTTTTGGATAAAATGCCAAAGGCTGTTCCTCAAGCTGATGAAGGGGCTACTTATGCGCATAAAATTACAAAGGACGAATGTTTGATTGATTGGAATAAATCAGCTGAAGAAATACATAATTTTATTCGCGGTTTAGCACCTTATCCGAAAGCATATTTTAATTATCAGAATGAAAAGATTAAAGTGTTGGCATCAAAGGTTATTTCCAAAAATCAATGTGTTGCTCCAAGTGGCACTTTGTTGGACGATAATTTAACTGTTGCATGTGGAAAGGGAACTTTACAATTGGAATGCTTACAAAGAGCCGGTAAGTCTGCTCTTTCAAGGGATGATTTCCTGCGCGGATTTAGAATTTCAAGAAGGGAACGTTTTTAATGCCGCGTTATAAGATTGTTGTCGAATACGACGGGACAGATTTTGTTGGTTGGCAGAAACAACAAAATGGAAAATCTGTACAGGAAGAATTGGAAAAAGCCTTACAAGTATTTTCGCATGAACAAAGTGAAATTTATGGCAGCGGTCGAACAGATGCCGGCGTTCACGCTTATGGACAAGTGGCTCATTTTGATTTGGAAAATAAGATTGATACTTTTAAAGCAGTGGCTTCATTTAATGCTCTATTGCGTCCTAATCCAATCAGTGTTTTAAGCGTGGAGGAAGTAAATTCTGATTTTCATGCGCGTTTTTCGGCTGTGCAGAGAAGTTATATTTACAAGATACTCAACCGTTCTGCTCCGGCTGCTTTGGATATAAACAGAGTTTGGCATATACCATTGCCTTTGGATGTTGCTGAAATGCAAAAATGTGCGTTGCATTTGTTGGGAAAACACGACTTTTCAACTTTCAGAGCGGCTGAATGTCAAGCGAAAAGTCCAATTAAGACATTGGATGAAATAACAATTACCAAAAGAGGAGATTACGTTTTTTTTGTTGCTAAAGCGCGTTCTTTTTTATATCATCAAGTGCGTAATATGGTAGGAACTTTGGTCGAAGTCGGTTTGCATCATTGGACACATGAAGATTTTCATGAAGCTTTTGAAGCTTGTGACAGAAAACGCGGTGGACCGACTGCGCCGGCTTCAGGGCTTTATTTTCAAAGTGTTTTTTTTGAAGAATATTAATATATTTTTTACTATTTTATGTACATAATAGAATAAAACAGTTTTATTTTGGAGTGAAAAGATAATGAAAAAATTTTTAACTGCTTGTTGTGTGTGTTCTGTATTGCTTCAATCTGTCAGCGGAACAGCCGCCACAGTTGATGGTAAACCTGTCCAAAGATACGCAAGACCTTCCGTTGTTCGTTCTCAACATAACTATACTCATTTACAAAAGTTGGCAGCTAAGGTCGAAAGGCAAGAGTATAATCAAATCATTGATTATTTATATGCAGATGATTATACCGGTTTGCGTAGTGCCAAAGAAAACGGATTAAATATCAACGCCCATAATCGTCAGGGTGATACAGCTGTTTGTACGGCAGTTAAAGCAAAACGCTATCGCTGGTTCAGTATGTTGAAGGCGTCCGGTGCAAATGTTGGCGAAAAGTGTATGGAAAAGATTGATATAAAGGCGCGCGAAGAATTTATTGATGGATATACTATGCGCGGAGGAAGTCTTGCTTATGCAGAAAAAGAAGCTATGTTAATCGCTTCTTCCGTTAATTGGTTAGCGGTTGGTGGTATTGCCGGTGGCGTTGCATTGGCAGGTGGTGCAACAGCATTGGCTTTAAGCGGTGGCGGGGGTGGCAGCAGCGGCAAAACGACACCATCGGAAAACGAAGATATTGCGCCAAAAGATTGGCCATGGCATAAATCAACAGATGCGGCACCATCTGGAAAGCCTGTTTCATATGCTAAAAATCCGACAACAACAGACAAGACAGATCCAAAATACTATAAAACGGCAGAGTTTGGCGGTTCAAATTTTTCAAAGGCTCAAAATTTTTTAGAGCAATCAGGTGCACAATATGCTTATGCCTATGCTGCGGCGGCTGATGCGGCTGTTGCCGGAGAAGGAATTATAATTGGACAGGTCGATACAGGAATTGATTATTCTCATTCGGAATTATCCGGTCAAATTGCAACAGATTCAAATGGTAATAAATTAGGAATCAATTTCCATTACGGACCTTGCCGAAATGGGGATACAACAAATTGTTGGCTTGTTGATACTCATTCAATGGTTGCAAAATTTTACGATAATAACGGAACGATTACGCAATGGAAAACTTTAACATCTTCAGAACTGGAAGCGTGGACGGAATATGAACCGACATTTCCATCTGATTATGATTGGGACGCTAATAAATATAATATGGTTGTTTATGGCGATAAAGATACACATGGGACACATGTTGCGGGAATTATGGCGGCCTCTAAAGACAGTATCGGTATGCATGGGCTTGCTTATAATTCAAAAATAATAGGTGCAGCTGTTGATTTAGATTGGCTTGGCTCAACACGTGAAATTTATACTTCTTTCAGGTATCTGGTAGATAATGATGTTTCAATCATCAATAACAGTTGGGGACCCAGTGATGAAATGAGCAGTGATCCAACAATTGCACGAGCAAATTTTAATAACAACTACACAACGGTAAAACAAGCAATCGATTATGCCAGACAAAATTCTGTTATATCTGTTTTTGCTGCCGGCAACAGTGCTTTTAATTATACAGGATATGAAAATCAAGGATATAATTATAATCCGATGAACGCAAACACGCTTTCGGGTGCGCCTATGGCAATTCCGAGTTTGCTTTATCATTGGAATGAACAGGGGGAGTTGGAAGCTTATTCTTCTTACCCTTCGGATGTCAGTCAGATAGCATCTTCGCTTTTTGTTACGGTTGTAAGTGTAAATGAAAATAACGAAATTGCGTATTATTCACAAAAATGCGGACCGGCTGCAAAGTGGTGTATTGCTGCTCCCGGTGGTGAAAAAAGAGAAGAAAACAGTTCAATTGCATCCACCGTTGGCAGTTCTGTCAGTGGTACAGGATACGCTAATTATCAAGGAACGTCTATGGCCACGCCTGTTGTATCATCAGCATTGGCAGTTATTATGGCGGCGTTTCCATCTTTGACGGCTCAAGAAGCGGTTGCTGTTTTGTTTGAAACGGCGATTGATTTGGGTAATGAAGATATGTACGGACATGGTCTTTTAAATTTAAAAGGTGCGATGGAACCGGTTGGAACTTTGACTTTGGCAACGGGCAACACAACGTCTGAAAAGGTTGTTTTAAACAATACACGTATAACGGTTCCTCATTCTTTTGAAGTGTCAACGGATGTTCCTGTTGAAATTATGGTTTTGGATAAATACAAAAGAGGGTATAACATTTCGACATCTGCCTTAGTACGTTCTACCGGTCATTCAAAGCAAATTTTTGCAAATGATTTGCGCTTGTTTACAAAATCAGGTAAAAAACAAAACGTGCGTTTTTCCGATAATCTGTCATTTTCTTTTTCAGATACAAAAAATTCGTTTGATACAAATGCGTTGGCGGGAAAATCATTTGCTTTGACGTGGAATGATGAAGATAAACTTGAAATGACCTTTTCATTTTCAAGTGATAATAA
>JBJFAP010000024.1:0-3938 GCA_051887975.1 Alphaproteobacteria bacterium
AAATGTTATGTGAGCAAGCCTGTGGATTTGAATACTACGGATCCGGTAAGCAAAGAAAATATTGTTTATCTCCTCAAAAAATGAATTGCTGGCGTTCAAATGCTTGGTGTCATTCATTTGATTGAATGTTGATTGAATGTTGATTGATGTTGATTGATGTTCGTCATGAATGTAGTAAATCAAGCAGCCCATTAAGCCCGCCATCAGATCTGTATAAGATTCGGTTTTCTAACATCCGCCCACTTTTAAACGTGGGGTTTATGATAACAAAAGAAGTTAAAAAAATTTTTACTTATTTTATGTTTTTTAATATTGCCACAGCTAAAATGTTATGTGAGCAAGCCTGTGGATTTGAATACTACGGATCTGGTAAGCAAACAAAATATTGGTTAGCTCCTCAAAAAATGAATTGCTGGCGTTCAAATGCTTGGTGTAATTCATTTGATTGAATGTTGATTGAATGTTGATTGATGTTCGTCAGGAATGTAGTAAATCAAGCGCCCATTAAGCCTGCCATCAGATCCGTTTCACGCAAAAGTTAGCATTATTGAAGGAAGTCGGTCTTATGTTTGGACACAAAACGTTGCCTCTACCAACTTGATGAGTACAGAAAGTGGTGTAAACTTCGGCAGTTTCGAAAAGACGAGTATTCTTGCTTGTCCTTTATGCGTGATAAAGGATTAGTACCCTTTCATTTGGTCGGATAAATCACCGGCTATGTAGTCAATCAATGGACGTTCAATCATCACGTAAGCGCCATATTCTTTTCTTTTTAATGCGCGATAGGCGGCCCTTGCGGACGATACTAAAACGTTTGCCGTCATTAAAGGATTGATGCCTTCAACAACATAATCTTGCACAATTTGTGATGTTTTTTGTTCCAATTCGCCACCGTGATTTAACGTATCGTATTTAGCAATGTCATCAACGGCATGTACCGTTGTGGGATCATCTTTGAAATAATCATCTGTTTTAATGGCGTGTTCAACTTGTTTAAAATCAGCATTAGGCATTAATTCAATATAAACTTCACGCTTTTGTTTTCCTGCACCATTCGGTAATGTCAAAGATACCGCGTTTTTAACACCTTTAATTGCTTTGACAGCAGCGGTATGTCCCATACTGCGACCACCTTTGATGCCACCGAATGTCGTTGTCGTTTTTTGTGCAGGACATACAATTTGAAATAAAGCGCGAACGCAAGAATCTGTACCCGGATCCCATCCTGCGCCAAAAATACTGACCGCCTTATGAGTAACTGCTTTTTTTTGAAGGCGTTTTTTTGTGGCAAGAATTTGCGTGTGAATATCAAAACTGTCAACTGTTGAAATGCCTTTTTCCAATAGAGTGGAAACTTTTTGTGGCGCAAGCCTTGATGGAACGGATACGATAGCAATATCAACTTTTCCAAGCTCTTTTATGTCGCTGACAACGCGCGTATCGGATAAAAGCTCATCCTGTTTTTTTATTGATGCGGCACGACGCACAACACCGACTAATTGCATATCCGTTGTTTGCTGTAAAACTTGTTTACAAAAACGGCCGACATTTCCCCAGCCGACAATAGCTACTTTTATTTGACGCATTTTTACCCTCTTGCTTGTTGATATAAAGACAGATATTCCTTTGCTGATTTTCCCCAAGAAAAATCCTGTTGCATTGCTGTTTTTATCATATTATTCATATGTTCTGGTCTGTCATAATAAGTCGAATTTGCCCAACCGATTGTGTTATATAGCGCAGAAGCGGAAATGTCATAAAACTTAAATCCTGTTCCTGTACCATTGCTTTCATCGTAATTTTGAACTGTGTCGGCTAAACCGCCCGTTGAACGGACAATAGGTAATGTTCCGTAAAGTTGAGAATACATTTGTTTTAATCCGCACGGTTCATAAATAGACGGAACCAAAGTAAAATCGCTGCCTGCATCAATTAAATGTTCCAATGGTCCGTTAAAACGGTTGACACTGATTTGTCCGGGATAGTAATTTTGTAAGTTTCCCAAATACGCTTGCGCCCATACTTCGCCATCGCCCATAACCAAAAATTGAGCTTGCATTGTGCGTAAAACGCCTTCAATACATTCGGTAAACATACGGATTCCTTTTTGTTCTGCTAAACGTACAACCATAGAAAATATCGGCATATCATTGTGCGTTAAGCCAAAATGATTGCGTAATTCTTTTTTATTTTTGGCTTTTCCTTCTTTGAAAGAGTGAATGTCATAAGGATAAGCTATATTCGGATCTTTAGACGGATTCCATAAATCTAAATCAATACCGTTTAAAATACCGGAAACATCATTTTTTCTTTCTTGTAATAACCAATGCAATCCTGCGCCACCCATAGGAGACATCATTTCTTCAGCATAATGCGGTGAAACAGTGGTAATTTTATCGGCAAAACGAATGCCGCCTTTAAGCAAGTTGACTCTGCCGTAATTTTCAAAGGCGTTCATATGGAAATCTTCCGGTGCGATTTTTGCATAATTTAATACGTCAGCTCCGAAAATTCCTTGATAGGGCAGGTTATGAATAGTCAGAACGCTTTTCGTGTTCGCATAAAAAGGATCATTGTCCTTTTTTAAATAGTAAGGTATCAAAGCCGTTTGCCAGTCATGGACATGAACGACATCCGGCTGATACCCCATATCTTTTGACAGTTGTAATGCGGCGCGGCAGAAAAACGCATAACGATATGCGTTATCTTGATATTCTTCGTGTGAATTTTTGTCATCATAAACACCGTAGCGATCAAAATATTTGTGAAATTCAATGAAGTAAGCGTCATAGTGGCAGGGAGTTTCAGCATAATAAACGCTGTACCATTCTTCACAATTTCCCATTTTGACACAACCGCCATCATACATTTTGCGCAAGCCAAATCTGTCGCGGTCAATAAAAGAATATAGTGGTAAGACAAGCTTTACATCTGCCCCTTGCCTTTTTAAGTATTTTGGCAAAGCAGCGGCAACATCACCTAAGCCGCCGGTTTTTATAAAAGGTGCAGCTTCACTTGCGACAAAAAGTATTTTCATTTTTGGCATTATATTTCTCCCTGTTAATGTCAACTGAAAAGATTCTATACATTTTTTTTTAATTTCGCAAGAAAAAATTTAACTTTTTTTTAACTTTTTAAAATCTTTTTTATCAAAAATTATTTTTTATCGCTTTAATTTTCAGAATTTTCCTTATCTTCGACAGAAGATTCCGGTTCCTTTTGTTCTTCTTGTTCTTTCGGTTCCTCTTGTTCTTCCGGTTCTTCTTGTTCTTTCGGCTCAGTTTCCGGCAATTCTTCAAAAGAAAAAGAATCGCGATCCAGCAATTCTGCTAATGTGATGCAGTCGGGCGATTCAATCGATTCATTTAAACGTACGACAAAGGCTTTTTCTTTTGCCCAGTTTTTCTGCATCAAAGAGGCGTTAATAATTGATCCTTGTGTTAAAATGACAACTGATATAATTTCCGAATCCGGTTCTTTTTCGTGCAAAGTTTCAGCGGCTTTCGTCAGTTCAAAGACCGGGGATGTCAACAATCCTTGCGTGGAAAACCAAGTCGGCTTATCATATCCGTCTGTAATCGATTCATCGGCAATCCATTCTGTATCTTGATTTAAAGCGGTAATCAAAAAAGCGCGCGTGTCAGAGGCTAAAACCAATGGCACGATAAAGTCATTCAACAAAATGCGTTCGAACATTTCCAATTCGTGTGATTGTCCTAACTGCTGAATAAAATTCTTCTGTTCTTGTGTAAAAGTTTCTTTTTTTTGTTGTTGTGTTGTGGTGTTTAATTGTTCCGGTGGCATAGGCGGTGTTTCGGATTGCTGATTTTGGGCGTTTTGCAGTTGAGATGGCAAAGAATTTCCAAAAGACACTGATTTTGGCATGGCTTTCGGTCTGTTCATCAATGCACTTGAGGTTTGTAAAGGTAAGGGCGATG
>JBJFAP010000025.1:0-3926 GCA_051887975.1 Alphaproteobacteria bacterium
GGCTGATGCTATTACCATTCGTGGAAGGACTAAAGAGCAAGGATATTCAGGAACTGCTAATTGGAATTTGATTGCAAAAGTTAAAGAAAAACTGTCGATTCCCATTGTTGCAAATGGTGATATTACAGATGAAAAAACAGCAAAACAATGCTTATTTATAACAAAGGCCGATGGTATTATGATTGGACGCGGCGCACTTGGAAAGCCTTGGATTTTGGCAGAGATTGATGGGCAAAAGCCACGATTTTGTTTAGCAGATGTTGTGATGGAACATTTTGAACGTTTGCTATCTTATTACGGTGAAAAAGGCTTGTTTATTGCAAGAAAACACCTTGCTTGGTATGCATCATCTCATTCTTCTGTTGCACAATTTCGAAGAAGTGTTTATACTGAAACAAACAAAGAAAACGTCAAGGCTTTAATTTTGGAGTTTTTTGGATCATGTCCGTAACGATTGAAGATATTTTAGACAGGTATGTGCGCGCTTATTTGACGTTTTACGAATCACGTCAAAATCCCGGAAACATATTTGAACGTTTGGTCGGTTTGTCCGAAAAATCAGCCATCAAAATTGCGTTGGAAAAAACAAACAACAATCAAGTAAAGGCTGCAAACTTACTTGGAATTAACAGAAACACACTTCATACAAAGATGAAAAAATTTAAATTGGGAGATGAAAAATGAAAGCGATTATTTGCGGATGCGGTTCGGTGGGTTCTGCGATAGCAACTTACCTTTTTAAGGAAAAACATCAGGTTGCTGTTATCGATCCGGATCCTGTGAAGTTAAAAAATCTTTCTGATAATTTGGATGTTCAAACAATACAAGGTTTTGCAAATAATCCGGAAATTTTAAGTAAAGCAGGTGCAAAAGATACGGATTTAATTATTGCTTTGACTGATAATGATGAAGTCAATATGATGATTTGCTTTGAAGCTTTTCGTTGCTTTAATATTCCAATGAAAATCGCACGTATTCGGTCCGGTTTTTATTCGGGTAAAAAATATCCGCCTGTATGGGATGAAATGCACATCGATGTTGCTATCACTCCGGAAAAAGAAGTGGCAAATACTATTTTGCGTAATTTGAAAACGGCAGGGGCTTTGGAATTTATTTTATTGCAAGGAAAGAACGTATTTTTTGGCGCAAAATGTGTCAAAGGTTCTGTTTTGGAAAAAATGAAAATTGAAAGAATCGACAGACGCTTTCTGGAGTTTCACATTTGTATTGCCGGTGTTTTGCGCGATGGTGAAAATGTAGAAATTAAACCGAACACAACTTTGAAAGCCGGAGATGAAATTTATGCTATTACGGATATGGATCATTACGGTCAAATTTTGCAGGCGTTGGGACATCCCGAGCCAAAATCAAAGCGTGTTTTGATTGTAGGCGGTGGAAGAGTTGCTTTAAATCTTGTTCAACAAATGGAAAAAGAAGGAATGGCAAAAAATGTTTCTTTGATTGAAAAAAACGAAGAAAAAGCGACCTCTTTTGCAACTGAAAATCCGGATATATTTGTCATTAACGGGAACGCTTTGGATGAAGGTATTTTAAAAGAAGCTGGCATTAACGATACAGATGAATTTGTTTGTTTGACAAATGAAGATGAAAATAATATTTTGCTTTCATTGGTTGCAAAACAACACAATGTGAACAGAACATTTGCTTTGATTAACAGACCTATTTATAATAATATGTTGGCAAATTTGGGCGTGGATGTGATCGTCAATCCGAATGCGGTTTCTGTTTCAACAATTTTACAATATATCAGAAAAGGACAGGTCAAATCTATTTATTCTTTGAAGGCTCAAATCGGGGATTTGATGGAATTTGAGGCTTTGGAAACATCAAAGGTTATTGATAAGCGTTTGGAAAAGATTCGTTTGCCAAAAGGAGTTCGTATTTGCGCGGTCGTTCGCAACGGTCAATTACTTGAAATGGTAAAAGACCTTAAGATTCAAAGTGGCGACAATGTAATTGTACTGGCAAAACCGGGACAATTTGCCGCAGTGGAAAAACTTTTTGCAGCGGGATTATACTTTTTTTAAGAAAGGATTTTAAAATGGGAAAAACAGAACAAAAATATCTTGAAACAATTATGAAGGAAGGTTTGTCAGCAACTATTTTCCTTACATGTAACATTCGTTTAACAGGTAAGATAAAAAGTATAGATGACGATGGACTTTTAATTGATTATGAAGGTCGGTTGCAATTTATTTATAAGCACGCAATTTCAAGTATTTCAGCTGGAATGGCTTTAAAGGAAACGGCTTTTGACAAGTAATATTTTTGTTATTGAAACACAGTTCGAATGCGCGGATAATTTATTGCGTTCGTCCGATGCACGTTTGAATGAAGCTATCAGTTTAACAAAAGCCATCAATTTGAATGTTGTCGGATCAAAAATTATTAAAATCAGACAAATTCGTCCTTCAACATTGTTGGGCGAAGGAAGCGTGGATTCAATGATGCAAGATTTACAAGCAACACAAAGTGATGTTGTGTTAATAGACTGCGCATTATCGCCCATTCAACAAAGAAATTTGGAAAAAATATGGCAAGTTAAAGTTATTGACAGAACGGCTTTGATTTTGGAAATTTTTGGCGAACGCGCCCGAACAAAAGAAGGTGTTTTACAAGTCGAATTGGCTCATTTGACATATCAACGTTCACGACTTGTACGATCTTGGACTCATTTGGAAAGGCAACGTGGCGGCGCCGGCTTTTTGGGCGGCCCCGGTGAAACGCAAATTGAAATGGACAGACGTATTTTGGATGATAAAATCGTCAAGTTAAAAAAAGAGTTGGAAAACGTTAAAAAAACACGTTCTTTACAGCGAAAAAGTCGTAAAAAAGTACCTTTTCCAATTGTTGCTTTGGTGGGTTATACAAATGCGGGAAAATCGACCTTATTTAACTATTTGACCGGCTCTGATGTTTTTGCGAAAGATTTATTGTTTGCAACGCTTGATCCGACAATGCGAATATTGGAATTACCATCCAAACGCAAAGTTATTTTATCTGACACGGTGGGGTTTATTTCCGATTTGCCTACGGAGTTGGTCGCGGCTTTCAGGGCTACTTTGGAAGAAGTTTTGGAAGCTGATTTAATTTTACATATCAGGGATATTTCTTCATCAGATACGCTTGCACAGAAAAAAGATGTGGAAAATGTTCTTTCGGATTTGGGGTTGTCTGAAAAAGTCGATTTAGGGTTGTTCGAAGTTTTAAACAAAATGGATTTGTTGGACAATCAAACGCAAAATGCATTGAAAATAAAAAATGCACATAAAAAAGACGTGTTATGTATCAGCGCAAAAAACGGAGATGGGATACAAGAATTATTACAGCATATAGATGACGCGTTGAGTAGAAACTTAAAACAATATGTTTTGCAGCTGCCTTTTGAAGATGGTAAAACTTTGTCATGGCTTTATTCGAAAGGGGCTGTCAAAAGTCTTCAAGAGGGTAAAAAATACTTGAAATTAGAGCTTTTACTATCAGAAAAAGATTGCGCGCAACTTGCCGAAAAATATATTTTAATTAAAAAATAGTTTACTTTTTGAATAAAAATGCGTATATTTTCAAATGATTCGTTAATAATAAGTTAAAAAGGAATGCTTATGTTGTCTTTATTTGCTTTTGTCGCTTCTGTTGCTCCAACCGCTACAAGCGTGCCTGCAACAGGCGATGTTGCGGTTGATTGGACAAAAGTGGTCATTCAGCTTTTGGCATTGATCGTCATTTTTTATTTATTCTTTGTGCGTCCGCAGCAAAAGCGAGCAAAGGAACATTTGAATATGATTTGTAATCTTAAAGTCGGCGATGAAGTTCTTGTCGGTGGCTTTATTGGTAAGGTAAGCAAGATAATTGACGAAGCAGAGGTTATTATCGAATTTGACAAGAATGTGAATGTAAAGGTTTTG
>JBJFAP010000026.1:0-20557 GCA_051887975.1 Alphaproteobacteria bacterium
AATGCTTTCATTTGCACATTCGACAATGGTTGAAGCGTAATCTGCCGGCAGCGTGATCGAATTGTCGGTAATAATTTACCAAGATTATTTGAGATTAAAAATATTACACTGTGCGGTGGTGGTTCTTCCAGCAACTTTAATAAAGCGTTGGCGGCATTTTCATTCATATCATCGGCAGTATCAATAACCAAAACACGCCAATTTTCATTGGCTGATGTTAAACTTAAAAAACTGATACCATCTCTTATGTCGTCGATTGTAATTTCGGATTTTTTGGCGCGATCTTCCATCGAAACATCCAATTCTCGACCAGAACTTAATGCTTGAGCAACATTTTTCTTTTCTTCTTCTGTTAAAGAACGCGAAATCCATTTTAAATCGGCATAAAAATCTCTTTGTCTTTCTTCTCCCGTTAATAAGTAAGCAATAAATCTTTTCAAAAGAGCTGCTTTACCAGTGCCCTTCGGACCCGTAATCAGCCAAGAACCGGCTAATTTACCGCTTTTTTCAAAAGATTTTAGCTGTTCAAAAACTTTATCTGTTGAGATCATTAAACTTGCTTTCTAAATTGAAAATTATTTGCTTATGAACTTCGTTGGGTGTTTTGGAAGCATCAATAATGACACATCGTTCAGGTTCTTGTTTTGCAATATCCAAGAATGCATTTCTTAAATTTTCATGAAAAGATAAATCCATATCTTCCATTCGATTATTTTCCCCACGTGCCAAGGCGCGTTTTAATCCGTCTTTCGGATCAATATCCAAAATAAAAGTCAAATCCGGTTTAAAATCACCGGCTACCAGATGATATACAGCCTCTATATCTTTTTTTTGCAATAAACCATCAGCTCTGCCGTAGCCTTGATATGCCATGGTGGAATCTGCAAATCTGTCGCAAATAACCCATTTTCCTTCTTTCAATGCCGGAAAAATAAGTTTTGTTAAATGATTTCGTCTTGCTGCGGAAAACAACAATGTTTCAGATACAGAATCCCACTTGTCTTTTGAACCGGATAAAATAACATTTCGGATTTCTTCTGCATCATCAGAACCACCCGGCTCGCGCGTTTTGATAAAATCAATGCCTTTTTGCGTCAAATAATCGGCAAGCATTCTGATTTGAGTTGACTTACCGGATCCTTCTCCCCCTTCAAGCGTTATAAATTTGGCCATCATTCATCGTCCCCATAAAAAACAGAACGCAAAATAAAACCAACCTTTCCCCAAAAACTGATTTTATTGACATTTTCAGCAGCTTTTAATGGATAACGATAAGATTTTCCATCCGGCAAAGTAATCGTTAAACTGGCAATTTTATCGCCTTTTTTGATAGGGGCTTGAGCCGGTCTGTCATAAGAAACTTGTATTTTTGTTTTTGTTTTATCCAATCTGTGAATGGTCATTTTAACATCTTCATCAAGCACAACGCCTACTGTTTTCTGCGTTCCCAACCAGACAGGGATTTGAGCCAAAATTTTACCATCTTTTAAAATTGTGTAGTTATTAAATTCACGCAATCCCCACTCCATAATTTTCTTTGATTCTGAATTTCTTTCCGCTTGCGTTTTTAATCCGCTGACAACCAAAATTAAGCGTCTTTTTCCGTCTTTCGATTTGGCCGATCCGACCAAGGCATAACCCGATTTTTGAGTATGCCCTGTTTTCACACCATCTGCTTGATCAGGCATTGAATAAAGTAAAGGATTGCGATTTTCTTGGTTTATTCCGTTATATTTAAAGCTTTTTTGAGAATAAATCGAATAAAATTCAGGAAAATCAGTCATCAACTTTTTTGCCAAAAAAGCCAATTCTTCGGCAGTCATTAAATGATTATCATCCGGCCAACCGGTTGCATTAGCAAACGTACTTTTTTCCATTCCCAATTCTCTGGCGCGCAAAGTCATTTCAGCTGCAAAATTTTCTTCAGAGCCGGCCAAATTTTCCGCAACCGTAATACAAGCATCATTTCCGGATTGAATCATAATTCCTTTGATTAAATCAGAAACTTTCACGTATGAATCAGGCTTTAGGAACATTGTTGAACTGCCACTTTTTTCACCGCCTTTCTTCCAAGCATTCGTGCTGACATGAAATTTGTCATCCAACTTAACCTGACCCGATTTTATTTTTTCAAATAAAATATAAACAGTCATAATTTTACTCATGGACGCTGGCGGGATCAATTCTGTTGCATTTTTTTCCAACAAAACATCGCCTGTATCGTAATCGATTAAATAAGCGTGCGTTGCCTTTGTATCAAACTGTTGAGCCCCGATACAAACAAATGAGTAAACACTTAAAAATGTAGCAAATAAAAAAGTTTTTTTCATATTTTTTCCTTTATTTTTCTTCAACCAAACGCATATCATCATATCCTGTTGCAGCTTTGATGTTATCCATCGTTTGTACAGCCGTTGTCGGTTCTGCAAAAGGTCCAATTCGTACACGATATATTGTCCCCTGCTCTTGAGGTAGTGAAACAATATTAATATTGTCATAAGAAGATGCAAATTTTTTCTTTAAAGCCAATGCATTTTCATAATTTTTAAAAGCCCCCATCTGTAAGAAGAATCCCTTTTGTACAGGAATTTTTTTAATTTCCGGTTCTTTCTTTTTGGGCTCAAAAATCGGTTTATTTTCCTCTATGGGGTCAATCATTGTCTCTTCAGGTAAAAGAGTCGCTTGAAAACCATTATTCAACTCAATGTCTTGGGGTTGAATATCTTCTTGAATGTCTTGCGGCACTTCATCTGGAATAGGTGCGCCACCGACAATTTTACCGCCATTATCCAAAATAACTTTTTTCAAAGCTTTACTTTCTTCTTCCATAATTTCGACACGTACTTTTGCCGTTCCCGATTGTAAAAAGCCCAGTTTTTCTGCGGCTGCTTTTGAAACATCAATGATTCTGTTATTGATAAAAGGACCTCTGTCATTGACTCTCACAACGGCTGTTTTTCCGTTTTCTAAATTTGTTATTTTGACAATGGACGGCAACGGCAATGTCTTATGTGCCGCCGTCATTTGATACATATTGTATGTTTCACCGTTTGCAGTCGAACCTTTGTGAAAATCCGGTCCATACCAAGAAGCAATACCCACTTCTTTATATTTGTAATCTTCGCGCGGTTGATACCATATTCCGTTAACTTGATATTTGTCGCCTATTTTGTAAATTCCATTTGCATCACGCATCACATAATCTTTTCCGTTTGAATGAAACAACAATCCGTTTTCAGTACAGGCAACAAGAACTGCGGACAACAACAATAAACACCACTTTGATTTCATTGTTTAACTCCCTTTTTAATTTGATTAAATAAATCTTCAGATAAAAAAGCATCGGCTGTCATTTTATTGGCTTTTTGATATTCCTTAAGCGATTGCTTTGTTTTACGTCCGAACATACCGTCAATTTTACCGTCATAAAAGCCCAACTGCGTTAAAGCATACTGTAAATCCTTTATTTGATTTCGTGAAAATGATTTATCTTTTTTTAATTGATTTAGATTCAAAGTCGAATAACCGGCGATTTTATCTGCCAAAACACCCACGGCGATTGCATAAAAGTCCGAATTATTCCATTTTTTTATAACGTAAAAGTTTTTGTACACAAGAAAACAAGCCCCCTCTTTTCCTTGAGGCAATATCAATTCAGCTTCTATGGCGTATTCATTTGGTTTAAATTTCGTACCATCTGCCTTTTGAACACCTTTTTCCACCCAATAAGATATCGGATGTTTTTTGCCGTTTTCAGCAAAGGTTTCCGGCTTTGAAACAATAACGTGTCTGCCCCAACGAACGCCCTTTTGCCATCCCATTTTTGACAGATAATTTGCGGCAGATTCCAATGCATCTTCGAAATCATTATATACGTCAATCTTATTATCATTATCGCCATCCTTCGCATACTGTTGAAAAGTTGTCGGCATAAATTGAAAATGTCCGAAAGCACCCGCCCAAGAAGACAACGGTTCCGGTATTTGTTCTTTTTGTAAAATTTGCAACATAGCAATCAACTGTTCGGTAAAAAATACAGAACGTCGTTCATCAAAAGCTAATGTTGCCAAGGCCGATAAAATCGGAATATTGCCTTTATTTTTTCCAAAATTCGTTTCCAATCCCCAAAAGGCGAGCAAATAATTTGCCGGCACGTTATATTTTTTTTCTATTCTTTCAAATAAAGCGCGATTTTCTGACAATAAGCGTTTGGCTTTTTCGGCACGAGAAAAAGTTGCCATCTTTTGCATATAAGCGGAAAAAGTCAATGTAAATTCAGGTTGTCGCCTGTCTGAATCGATAACGGATTGCAAGTAAATTATATTTGAAAAATATTTGTTTAAAGTGTTTTCAAAGATTCCTTTTTTAAGTGCTTGATTTTTAAATTCTTTTTTCCAATCGTTAAAATCATTTTTCGTGTCAGCAAAACACGAAAAACAAGCACATAAAAAGCATAAAAAATAAACAATTTTTTTCATACTTTTCACAATAGCAGAAACCAAATTAAAAAGCAAATTAAAAATATTATTTTAATTTACATAATGGTAGACCAAATTTATTTTTTGCAATATAGGATATTGCATCTTTATAAGCAAGCGCCCCATGTACCCAATTATATTGAACAGCTTTTCCTGTTGTATCTGCATTTTGTGTCCAATAATTTGCATTTGGCATGGAACCGCCTGCAACTTCCGGACACATTCTATTCTGATAAGCACCGTGACTGCAATCTTTCAGATTAAACAACTCACCACCGACAGCATCACACCATGCCCACGCACTCCACCAATTCATTGCGACTATTTTATCAGGAATCGCACGACAATAATAAGCTCCGCTTGCCCCTTGAAAACGATGTCCGCCGGCATCTTCACAATCAATTTTTGCATGCGTTGACAACGAATAAAATAAGCATACAATAAATAATATTTTTTTCATCTGAAATTCCCCATTTATAAAAAATATCGCCTTAGTGAGAGGCGACTGGAAGTTCAAAGCTATTTTCATCAAAATAGTGCGCATATTTACCAAATATGGCTTATTCTTACGCCTTCCAGTCACAATATAGCTGAAAGGTATTTGCTGATTATCAGCATGATGAAAGAGGCTTTGAACCCTCAAGGCAGACACTACCCTGCCTCAATAACAGATTATAATGAGTTTATTTGAAATGTAAAGAAAAATTTTCATAAAAAAAAAGAGCTGTAAAAACAGCCCTTTTCTTCAAATATCCGTAGCAATTAACGCTTACTGAATTGATAACGTTTACGAGCCTTGGAACGACCGGCTTTCTTACGTTCAACAGCACGGCTGTCGCGTGTTAAGAATCCGCCTTGTCGCAAAGTCTTGTGTAATTCCGGTTCGAATAAATCCAAACAACGAGAAATACCATGACGAACAGCACCGGCTTGACCGGACAATCCGCCACCTTGAACAGTACAAACAACGTCAAATTGACCTTCACGAGATGTTGCAACAAACGGTTGATTGATAATCATTTGTAAAACAGGACGACCGAAATATTCAACAGAATCTTTTCCGTTTACTTCGATTTTTCCTTTTCCTAACTTCAACCAAACGCGAGCAACAGCGTCTTTTCTTTTACCGGTTGCATAAGAACGACCCCATTTATCTTTTTTCGGTTCGCGTTTTACTTCTTCAACGGGAGCTGATACAGCAGCTTTTAAATCTTGTAAATCTGTCATTATGCTTCACTCCTTTTATTCTTTTTATTTTTTGAGGCAATATCCAAAACAATCGGGTTTTGTGCCGTATGAGGATGTTCAGTACCCGCATAAACACGCAATTTTGTCATTTGAGAACGACCCAACTTATTACGGCTGATCATTCTTTCAACTGCTTTGAAAATAATTTGTTCCGGCTTTTTATCCAATAATTTACCGGCAGTGATTTCCTTAATACCACCGACATAACCTGTATGACGGAAATATTTTTTTCTGTCCCATTTTTTGCCTGTAAAAGCAACTTTATCCGCATTGATGACGACAACATAATCACCACAATCCATATGCGGTGTATAAGAAGTTTTGTTTTTTCCACGCAAGATTGTTGCAATTTGACTTGCCAAACGACCGACAATCAAGTCTGTCGCGTCAATCAAATACCAATCGTGCTTAATTGTAGATGGTTTTGCACTAATAGTAGTTTTCATTTTCTTATCCTTTTTGTTAAAACACGTCTGATAATATATCATAAAAAATCCTAAAGTCAAGAACTTTTTTAATATTTTTAATGCGGTATTATTATACCATATAAAATAATCTTAAATTTTAAATACTTTCAATAACTTTTAATACTTTTTTCATCAAAGTTGAAAAAGCATAATCCTTCAATGTCGAAATTTCAACAAAAGTTCCCTGCTCTTTGACATTATAAGCAACAAAAATATCCGCAGTAAAATCAATATGTGTAAAAACGTGATGAACGGATTTATTTAATTGACGCCAGTTTGCGTTAAAGGGTGGATTTTGACCGTCTATATTCCAAGGAAATTCCCATAATCCGCTTAATAAACCTTTGTTTCTTTTGGTAATAAAAATTTTTTTCTTTTCATCAAAACAAAGGAATATTGCCCCTTCAGATTTTCTTTTTTGCGGTTTTTTAATAATCGGAATTTCATTTTGTATGTTTTTGTTATGCGCGACACAAACTTCTTTCCACGGGCATACATCACATATCGGATTTTGCGGCTTACAAACTGTTGCGCCCAAATCCATAATTGCGGAAGCATAATCTGCCCCACGCGTTTTAGATGTTAACTTTTGCGCTAAAGGATAAATCATATCTTTATCGACTTGTTTTGTTATTCCATACAAACGCGCAATCACGCGAATGACATTGCCGTCCACAACTGTTTCCGGCAAATTAAAAGCGAATGCGCAAATACTTGATGCTGTATAAGGTCCAATTCCGGGAAGTTTAAGTAATTCCTGTCTATCACAGGGAAATTGTCCGTTATATTTGTTCATCACCACTTTCGCGCATTCGTGCATTTTCTTTGCTCTGGTATAATATCCCAAGCCCTGCCAAGCCAATAAAACATCATCTATATTCGCATTTGCAAGAGCTTCCATAGTTGGAAAACGTTTCATCCAACGCAAAAAATAATCATAAACAGTTGCAACTGTCGTTTGTTGCAACATAATTTCACTGACCCATACGGGATATGAATCTGGTGCTTTACCTTTAAACCGCCACGGCATTTGCCGACCGTTTTTATCGTACCAAGCCAACAACAGATCGGTTAAATCCTGCATTAAGAAGCCTTTTTCGCAAACATTTGGATTTTCTTTCCTGTACTGTCAAGAGTTACCAAAACTTCTTGTCCCGGTTTCACACGTCCTTGCATAATCAAAAAGGCCAATTTATTTTCAATTTGATGTTGCAACAAACGTTTTAAAGCACGAACACCGAACTTTGATGTGAAGACTTCATCTACGAACCAAGCTTTTGCCCTGTCATCAACTGTCACGGTATATCCAACTTGTTTTGCGCGTTTGAGCAATTTATTCAAATGAATATTAATGACTTTTCCCAAATCTTCTTCGGACAACTGGTGAAATGTAACAATATCATCAATACGGTTTAAAAATTCAGGTCTGAAATAATTTGTTAAAGCATCCATACGCTGATATGTCGGCAAATCAGATGCTACGTTTGAAGTCATAATAACGATAGTGTTTCTGAAATCAATATGAATGCCTTTACTGTCTGTTAAACGTCCTTCATCCAACACCTGCAACAACAATGTTAAGATATCAGGATGGGCTTTTTCAATTTCATCGAACAAAACAACTTGGAAAGGCTTTAAACGAACGCCCTCTGTTAAAATACCGCCTAATTCAAATCCCGGTGTCCCCGGCGGTGGTCCAATCAAACGTGTTACAGAGTTCTTTTCCATATATTCGGACATATCCAAACGCAACATGGCTGTTTCTTCGTTAAACATAAATTCTGCCAAAGATTTGGCCAACTCTGTTTTACCAATACCGGTTGCACCGATAAACAAAAAAGAACCAATCGGACGATTCGGATCTTGCAAACCGGAACGAGAACGCCGTAAAGCATTTGACACCACCACAACAGCTTCATCTTGACCGATAACTCTTGCGTGCAAATATTCCTCTGCCAGCGCAAGACGTTTTTGATCTTCCAAATCCACTTTTTCCAATGGTATTCCTGTCCAATCGGATACAGTTCGCATTGTATGCTCTACTGTCAGTGTTTTGTCTTGCGTTTTATCCATTAAAACAAGGCTTGAAGCATCATCCAACAAATCAATCGCTTTTTCGGGTAATTGCCGTTGTTTTATATAACGATGAGATAATTGAACAGCTGATTTTACAACTTCATCAGGAATAACAACCCCATAATGCTTTTCAAACTGATCTTTTTGAGCCATTACAATTTGAATTGCCTCCTCAACGGTCGGTTCTTCCAAAAACAACGATTGAAATTTGCCAAGTAGAGCAATATCTTTTTCTACATAAGCTCTGTAAGAAACGGGATCAGTTTCCAAAATAACAGTAACAGAACCTTCCATCACTTTTAATTTCAAAAACTTTGCAGGTTCTATATTTTCGGGATTAATATCTGTTCGAACTAAAAAACTGACATCTTTAGCGTAAAGGATTTTTTTGCCATTAGAAGCATAAATATCTTCAAAAATTTCTTTTAAAACAGAGGCATATTCTTCATCTGTCTTTGTATCTAACATAATGGAAGCAACATCAACACCAATAACTTCTACATTTTTGTATAAATCCGGTGCCTTTTCTGATTGAAGATACTGTATCAATCCTTCTACAAGCGCTGTTTTACCAATACCGGACGGTCCCATTATCAACGGATTATGATTGTTTTTGCGGAGTAATATGTGGACAAGCCTGTCAATTTCTTTTTCTCGTCCGACAAGCTTTGTCAGCTTTCCTTGTTTTGCAAGAGCCGAATAATTGATAACATATTTTGAAATATCAGTCATAATGAATCCTTTCTTTTTATATATAATAATTTGTCAATCTTAATAAAAGATTAAGAAATTAAAGATAAAATTTAAAAGAGAAAGGAAATTTTTATGATGACACAATTTAAATCAATGACAGTATTTTGCGGGGCTTCAAAAGGAATAAACCCCAACTTATTTGCACCTGCTTATCGTTTAGGTGAAATTATTGGCGAAAACAATATGAAATTGGTATTCGGAATCGGTGATAATGGTATGATGGGACAAGTTTTTCGCGGGGCTTTATCAAAAAAGGCACAATTGGAAGGCGTAACCACAAAAGAATTGTTAGAACTTCAATGCGAAGACCCGACATTATTTAAGGAAGGTGAAATATCCATTGTTCCCGATTTATTTGTTCGTAAATTTACAATGTTTAAAGACGGTGATATTATTGCTGTTCTTCCGGGCGGTTGGGGAACGATTGATGAATTTGCGGAATTTTGTGTTACGATTCAGACCGGACAAATTTTAAAAAAGCCATTAATTTTCGTAAATATCAATAACTTTTTTGAACCGCTTAAACAAATGCTTAAAGTTATGTATGACAACGGTTGTATTAACGATGATCGAACAAATTTTTTAGCTTTTGTCGATTCTGTGGAAGAAATTTTGCCAAAGGCACAAGAAATTGCGCTTAAAATTGAACCGGAAAAACAAGCAAAAATGCAAGAGGTTATTAACCGCATCAAAAGCAAAAAGCGTCAAGTACAATAACTTGATATCAAATCTTTCTTTATAAGGCGTTAGCTTAATAAGTCGAGCCGTTAACTATCACGCTTTTCTAACATCCGCCCACTTAAACAGTGGGTTTTGTTTTGATAAGGGAGTTAGAAATGAAAAAATTTTTATGTATTTTATGTTTAATTTCAACTTTTGCAAATGCAAATCAGGCTTTTTATCTTTATTTTGACAGCAACATCCGATCTGCGAACAGAACAAATTCATACCACAGTTTATGCGTGTTAAAACGGTAATTTTCTTACAGTTTTCTTCTTTGTTCTGAAAGAGCATATCCGGATGAACGAACTGTTCTGATTATATCTTTATCAAAACCGCGGTTTAAGGCTTGGCGAAGGCGTTTTACATGAACATCAACCGTTCTGTCTTCAACGTAAATCGAATCACCCCAAACGCCCTTTAATAATTCTTCACGAGTAAAAACTTTTTCCGGCTGTGAAATCAAAAATTGCAGCAAACGAAATTCCGTCGGGCCAAGATGAATCTTCTTTGCACCACGAACGACTTGTTTTTTTTCAAAATCCACACTCAATGAAGCATAAGTTTTGACCGCCTGCGGTGGTTTTGGAGGTGCACGTCGTAATAAAGCTTTGATACGAGCCATCAATTCCGGAACGGAAAAAGGTTTGGTCATATAATCATCTGCGCCAATGGATAATCCGGACACTTTATCCGCCTCATCACCTCTGGCTGTCAACATTAAAATGGGAATATGGCGCAATTCGTGATTTTGTCTGACTAATTTACAAATTTCAAGTCCCGACAAATGCGGCAACATCCAATCAAGCAAAATTAAATCCGGTACTTCAGACGAAATGACATCCATTGCTTTTTTGCCGTCCATCACACCCGTTGTCTGATAACCTTCATTTTCAAGGTTGTATTTTAATATTGTTTGTAATCCTTGCTCGTCTTCGATTATTGCGATTTTTACCATTTTAAAGTCCTTTCAGCAAGTTGATTGCTTTTTGTGTATTCTTTGAATTAAAAATATAGCTGCCGGCAACCAAAGTATCCGCACCGGCTTTCACCGCTAAATCCCCTGTTATATCATTTATTCCGCCATCAACTTCAATTTCAATGTCATAACCTTGAACCATTTTTTTTGCTTGTGTGATTTTAGACAATCTGTTTTTCATAAAAGATTGTCCAGCAAAACCGGGATTCACTGTCATAACCAAGATTAAATCTAAATCTTTCAGCAAAGGTTGTATTTTTTTAACAGACGTTGCAGGTTTCAAACATATACCGGCTTTTATGCCTTTTTTGCGAATATATTTCAAAAGCTTTTGTACATCGGCAGTAATTTCTTGATGTATAATTAAACGATCTGCCCCGGCATTGATAAAATCATCGATGTATTCTTGTGGATTCGTCATCATTAAATGAACATCCAACGGCACTGATGAAAAAGGTTTAACAGCTTTTATAATGGGCGCGCCAAAGGTTAAATTAGGTACAAAATGCCCATCCATAACATCCATATGAACAAAATCTGCTCCCTGCTGACAAATCATTTTAACTTGGTTGCCCAAATTTGCAAAATCAGCAGATAAAATACTTGCCGCGACCTTCGCCATCAATAAAACCTCTTCTTTCTTTTATATATAACACAGATTAAAAGAAAGTAAAAACATTTTTTTAAGATATTGCACCGATTGACTTGAAAAAAGCAATCACAGCGGTGTAAATATTTGCGTTTGAATTGACCAGATTCTTTTTCATTGTTAAATAATTCAGTTCAGATGACAACAGGCTGATTTTATCAGTCATCCCCGCTTTAAATCGTTCAAGTTCTTTATTGTAAAGATTATATGCTTGTTGATATTGTTTATGTATAAAATTATATTGTTTGAAAGCTTCCGCCACATTATTTAACGCTTCTTTTATTTCAGAGGCCGCATTTAAGAAAATATTTTCATAATTTAAAAAAGCTTCTTTGTAGCCTTCTTTTTCAATTTCCAATTTATTTTTTAACTGTCCGAAATAAAAGACAGGAATTGAAACCATCGGTTCATAAGAATACGCATAGCTGTTTAAATTAAATACTTTATCGATATGTAATGCTTGAAATCCCAACATACCGGAAAGGCTGATTTTCGGAAACATATTTGCCATTGCAACACCTATTTTAGCATTTTGTGCTTTTAGCGCATATTCAGCTGCTTTTACATCAGGTCTTTCTTCTATTATTGTAGATGGTAAATTGAATAATTCTTTTTCATTAAATGAAACGGATCGCGTTATTAAATTATCATTATTTTCTGATAAAATTGTATCTAAACCGTCCGGTAGTTTTCCAACAAGAAAAGATAACTTTATCTTATATTGTAATAAGTTATTATTTAATGTTGATAAATCACTTTTATATTTGTTTAAGTTAATCAGTGCTTGATTGACAACATCTGAAGTCGCCAATCCGGATGACAAAAGCATCTTATTTTCTTTTAAAATTTTCTGATTAAGTAATACTTGATTATGAACGATTTTTATTTGTTCTTGTGTCTGTCGAAAAGCAATATAATTCAAAGCAATTTCAGCAGATAATGACACATAAACATTGTTTAAATTTTCTATTGTTTGCATAACATTTGCAGCTTGTGCTTCGGCATTTTTTCTTGCCGAACCGAAAATATCCAATTCCCACGAAGCATCCAAACCTATTTGGTATATATCTTCGTCAAAGACATAACCTATATTTTTACTTTCTTTGGTATATTGATAACTGCCCTTAATATCAAAAACAGGTAATCCTTGCACATTCGCGATACTTAATTGCAATCTTGATTGCTTTATGCGGCTGATAGCTTGGCGAACTGTCAAAGATTCTTCAAAAGCCATTTTTATCAATTTGTTCAAAGTCTTGTCTTTAAAGATTTGATAGGAAAGATAATTATTTTGCCCTGTTGGTTTTAAATCCAAAGCTTTTTGTATTTTTTCTTGTGAATAAAGTTGTGGTTTTTGAAATTCCGGTCCAAGCGTACAATTACACAACAATAAAAAACATATCATAAAAAGAAATATTACTTTCATTTTGCATTTCCTTTCTTGCTGATAAATGTATCAAAAAGAGCAAATAACGCAGGAATAAACAAAATACCAACCAAAGTAGCGCCTATCATCCCGAAGAAAACAGTTGTACCGATTGCTCTTTGGCTTGCTGCCCCTGCTCCGGTTGCAATAACCATTGGGAAAACACCTAAAATAAAAGTCAATGCAGTCATTAAAACAGCTCTGAAACGTTCTGAAGCTCCTTTTTGACAGGCGGTTAAAATATCATCGCCCTGCTTTTGGTAATTTAAAATAAATTCCACAATTAAAATGGCGTTTTTAGAAGCAAGCCCTATCAGCAAAACAAGCCCTAATTGTGCATAAATTGATAAAGGTAAACCAAGTATTCTTAATCCAGCCAATGCGCCAAGGACCGCGAAAACGTTTGAAAACATCACCGACAAAGCAACAAAAAAGCTTTCATATAAAGCGACAAGGAATAAATATCCGAAAACGATTGCTAAACTAATCAAAATAACTGCTAATCCTTCAGTCTGCGTTTCTTGTAAAGACAAACCGGTCCATGCGATATTTCCACCTGCCGGAATTAAGGTTTTATTTGATATTTGCTCCGTTGTTTTAATTGCTGTACCGGTACTTATATTTTTTTGTGCTAAACCGATAACTGACGCTGCCATATATTGGTTATACCGATATAAAATCTTTGGACTTAAAATTGTTTTTACAGTCGCAAAATTGCGAACTTGAACAGGAGTACCCGTTGCAGAAAAAACATATAAATTTAATATATCTTCTATACTTTTTCGGTAATTATAATCTGCTTGAATGATTACTTTATTAACTTGTCCGAACATAGAAATATTATTAACATAGCGTGATCCCAGATTATTTTGTAAACTTTCAAAAAAACTTGAAATTGGAACGCCATAGCTTTTTAATTTTGTCCTGTCAATATCCAAATATAAATGAGGCGTATCGGATTGATAAGTTGAAAACGCATATAAAAAATCAGCATTTGTGTTCATATCAGACAAAAAACCGGAAAGCATTGTATAAAATTCTTGACTGGACAAATTCTGATCCACAGCAATAACATCAAAAGACAACCCATCACTGTTACCGACACCAGGGATTGATGGAAGTGCATAAAAATCAATTGTAGCACCTGATAAACGATCAAATTCACCGCGCATTTCATTCATAATACTGTCCAAGGATAAATTTGGCGTTTTTCTTTCATTCCAAGGATTTAACCCAACAACTAATAAAGCAATATTTTCCCCGTTTCCGCCAAGCATACTGGCTCCGGCAATACTGATAAAATACTCTACTCCGTTTGTTTTTAAAACACTTTCACCCATATCAGATAATACCTTTTTTGTTTGATTTATACTGGCCGTTTGAGGTAATTGTAAATTGCCGAAAATAAGGCCTTGATCTTCTTCGGGAACAAAAGAAGTCGGCATTTTGAAAAAAATATAACCGATTAAAACTATTACACAAAGCACAAGGCAACACGTCAAAACAAGCCGAGAACAGAAAAAAGAAACACCTTTTATATATTTTTTTGTTGAATATTCCAATAATTCATTGAATTTTCCAAACAATTTTTCTGTTAACGAAGGCTTTTTTTCTTTATTTTCCAAAAAAATTGCGCATAGCGCCGGTGATAACGTCAAAGCATTCACACTTGAAAAAACAGTGGCTGTGGCAATCGTTATTGCAAACTGTTGATATATTTTTCCGGTAATTCCTGCCATTAACCCGACCGGAATAAAAATCGATAATAATACAAAAGTTGTCGCCACTATTGCACCGGTAATCTGCTCCATTGCTTTTGTAGCAGCATCTTTGGCATTCAGTTTTTCATAAAGCATTAAATACTCTGCGCGTTCAACAACGACAATTGCATCATCTACGACCAATCCGATTGCCAAAATCATTGCGAATAGCGTTAAAATATTTAAATTATACCCCAGTAAATAAATAACAACAAAAGTTGCGATCAAGGAAACAGGAATTGTAATTGTTGGAATCAGCGTTGTTTTTGGATTTTGCAAAAATAAGAAAACAACAAAAATAACCAATAAAAAAGTAATAATCAACGTTTCAATAATACTTTCGATTGACGCTTTAACAAAGGTTGTAGAATCATATGCTATTTTTATTTCCATATCTTCTGGGAATGTTTCAGATAATTTTTCGACCTCTTCTTTTAAACGTTTCATTGTATTTAAAGCGTTTGAACGTGGCGTTTGCGAAAAACCCAAAACAACAGCAGGTGTTCCATTGTAATTTGCACTGACAGTATAGCTGTCTGCCCCGATTTCAACCGTACCGACATCTTTTAATCGAATTATTCCACCGTTTTTGGAAGTTGCGACTATAATTTGTTCAAAATCTTTTACCGAAGTCAGCAATCCTTTAGCGTCTAAAGACAAAACCATTTGTCTGTTTTTCGGACTTGGTGCTGAACCGATAGAACCTACTGCTGCTTGTATGTTTTGGCTTTGAATAACTTTTACAATATCAGCGCTTGATAAGCCCAAAGAAGCCATTTTTTTGGGATTTAACCATACACGCATACTGTTTTGCGGACCATAAATATCAACTTTACTGACACCTTTTACACGAGATAACGGATTTTTCAAGTTTTCATAAGCATAATTGCTTAAATATAAATCAGAATAAGTCCCATTTGGAGATCTTAAAACTAACATTGACAAGATATTAGCCGACTGCGTTTTAACCGTAAGCCCTTCCTGAACGACGATATCCGGCAAATCCGCATTAACTTGTTGCAATCTGTTTTCAACCTTGACTTGCGCCATATCAGGATCAGTCCCGATGGCAAAAGTAATTGTTAAACTGTAAGAGCCATTATCATTACACGAAGATTCCATATAAAGCATATCCTCTACACCGTTAATTTGATTTTCTATCGGTATAGCAACCGTTTCAACAAGTGTTTGAGCCGAAGCTCCGGGATAAGTCGCTTCAACAATAATTTGCGGCGGTGTTATATCTGGATATTGCGCAATCGGTAAGACAAAAACAGCCATTATTCCAAGCAATACCATCACAAGGGAAATGACTATGGCAAAACGCGGGCGATTGATAAAAAAGGCTGAAAAATTCATTTTTCCTCCTTTAATAAACGCGAAAATACTTCCGGCATTTCCATTTCATCAATTTTAATTTGAACTTTTTGTTGTTCCGTCAATTGAATATCATGATTTAAAACCACAAAATCGCCTTCTGAAAGGCCTTCAGAAACAAGGTAAAAGCCGTTATCAATCACATTTGGCTCTGTTTTTATTTTCTGCTGATGTAAATATCCGTTTTTGCCGACAATCCACACAAAAGCCCCGTTTGGAGTCAATGACACCAACCTTTGAGGAATTAAAATTGCATTTTCAATATTTTCTTCTATCATCACATCGACATAAGCATTTTGAAGCAAAAAGTTATCCGGATTTTCAAAATTTGCCCACACTTGAACGGAGGAAGTTTGGCTGTTCACTTGATTATCAGAAAATTCGATTTTTCCGACAACATCATACATTTTCCCGTTTGCAAGTTTTAAGCGAATTTTTCTGTTAAAAAACGGATTTTTTGCGTTATCCATCATCAAATTTAAATATTTTTCATCCGGTATTGAAAACACAACACGAATAGGATTTGATTGAATTAAATAAGCTAAACTTTCGCCATCCGGCGCAACATATTGTCCTTCCGTAATGGAAATGTTGCCGACAATGCCGTCTATTGGCGCGTTAACGAATGTATAATCATACATCACCTTTGATGATTTATAAGCAGCAATAGCCGCCGCTAAATTAGCCGCTGTTTGAAAAAATTCGGCTTTTGCTTTGTCTGCGTCAGCTTCAGAAATTGTATTTTCTTGCACTTTTTTTGTTCTTTCATAGTATGAACTTGCATTTTCAAAGGCTGAAAAAGATTGAATAATTTGTGCTTTTTTCATTTCTAAATCCGCAAGATATTCATCTTGTTTTAATAAAAACATCGGATCTTGTTTTTTAACGCTTTGACCGCCTTCCACAAGGACTTGTTCAACGAAACCGGAAATGTACGGTCTGACTTCCACAGATTTAATCGCTGAAACATAGCCGATATATTCTTCCGTTAAAACAAAAGGTATTGCTTCGACTTTACCGACACTGATAAGCGGTAAAGATTTTGTTTGTTCTTTTTTTATCGGTTGAACGGGTTTTGATGTATTTTTCCAATAATAGTATCCCCCACCTATAATTGCGATAAAAACAAGCAATATCGTAAGTTTTTTTATCATAACAATCTCCTTTAATTTTTGAAAATAAGTGCATTTTATAAAAAATATCAATTCCTTTGCATAAATCAGCATAGGACAAAGCATAACATCAGAATAAAATTTTATTTTTCTTAAAAAATAATTGATTTTTGTATTGTTTTCCTTTAGACTTCAAAAAACAGCAGAGGATGGCTTGAAAACAAAAAAAGAATATCTATATATGTTTCAGAAAGGAAAACAGATGCTACAAAAAATAATAACTCTTTTGGCTTTTGCTGTATATGTAATCATTACTTTTTATTTGATTATCTTTTTGTCTTGGTTATTTTTTCCGCTTTTATTGGTTGCGATTATCTTTTTTGCGTGGCGTTATTTTCAAGCAAGACGCTTATGGAACGAATTGTTAAAGCAACAAACAAAAACACGTAAAAGGCGCATCCACATTACCTCTGATGACAGTATTATTGATGCGGAATATGAGGAAATAAAATGAAAAAAATTGCAATTTGTTATGATTTTGACGGAACATTATCCCCGGGAAATATGCAAGAATATGATTTTATGAAAAAAATCAATATGACTCCTGCACAGTTTTGGAAAAAATCACAACAAATTGTTGATGAAAACAATGCGGATTCTGTTTTATCTTATATGCGTTTAATGTTGGAAGAAGCCGCCAAACAAAAAGTTTACTTTACCAAAAAAGACTTTAAAGATTGCGGCAAAAATATTTTGCTTTATAAAGGGGTAAATTCTTGGTTTTCCCGAATTAATAAATACGCACGACAAAAAGGAATCATTGTAGAACATTATATTATTTCATCAGGTTTAAGGGAAATGCTTTTGGGCAATAGTATTGCAAAGCATTTTAAACACATATACGCATCTTCATTTATGTATAATAAAAAAGGACACGCTGTTTGGCCGGCAGTCGTTTTAAATTACACAACTAAAACGCAATTTTTATTTCGTATAAACAAAGGATGTTTAGACATTAACGATCCTGAAGTCAATGCATTTATTCCGGACAATAAAAGATGTATTCCGTTTACAAGAATGATTTATATCGGTGATGGATTAACGGATGTTCCGTGTATGAGTTTGGTAAAAAAGCATGGCGGTTTTTCGATTGCCGTATATAATTCACAGGATGCAAAAGCGCAAAAGATTTCAGAACAGTTGACCGATGAAGGCAGAGCCGATTTTTCGGCAAAAGCGGATTATTCGGCATCATCACGAATTGAAAATTTATTGCAAACGATAATCGATAAAATCGCAACAGACATCAAAATTGAAGATTTACAAGGTACAAAATAACCTTTTACCGTCATTCAGACCTTTTTTCCGTCATTCTCAAAGAAATGGAATGGCAGAAGAATCCATACCTTTTGTCATACGCGCACTTGTTGCGAGTATCCACATAAAATATGGATTGGATATTCAGAACAAGGACAAAAAATGACTTTTACTTTTTTAAATAATCCATATAAAGTTTCTTTTTTACCTCCTTTCTTATCGACACTTTATATAAATTTCTATCTGCTATTAAAACATTACGAATCTTTTCACTTAACATATTCCATCCTTTCAGCCTTATTCGATAACTGTTAAAATGTTTCATCAATCCAAAATAAGAATTGATACTTGACAACGTTTGATTTGCCAACTTTAAATCCGGTGTCTTTTTTCTTTCCCAAAGATTATTCAATGCATTCATTTTGTGATAAAAACTTTTCATACAACGCTTTGATGGATATATGCGCCCAGGTTGGATGTATGCGCCTGTAAAAGCATACCCTTGCGCATAATGTGTTAAAGATATTTTTTTCGGATGTAATGACAAATGTAAGTTTTCTTTCAAATACATTTGTATTTTTTCTTTTACTTCCAATAAAAATTGCCGATTTTGATGAATTAACACCAAATCATCCACATATCGTCCATAAAATAAATCTTTATCCAACGTCAAAACATAATGATCTAAATCATTTAAGTAAAAATTTGCAAATATCTGGCTTGTCAAATTTCCAATAGGCAATCCGCAATTTTTTTCTCCGAAAAACAAACTTTTTGTCTTTGGCAATTCATCCCAATCTGCTTTTTTCGAACGAAAAAGACAGCCTTTTGTCGGATTATTCATCAAAATTTCTTCTAATAAATATAAAATTGAAGACTTATTCGATTGAAAATAATTTTCATTCAGCAATTTTTTAAGCTTTTGATGCAATATTTTCTTATCTATATGAAAGAAAAAGCCTTCTATATCAAGTCGTAATATGTATGCGTCTGTTTGATAATTTTCACTACATACTTTTAACATTTGCGCTGTCGATTCAATTCCATCCAAAGTCCCCTTACCTATTCTGCAACTGTACGAATGACGAATAAAAACTTTTTCAAAAATTGACATTATTTTATTGATGACCAAATGATGCACGATTCGGTCGCGAAAAGCCGCAGCAAAAATTTCGCGCCGAACCGGATGCTTGACAATAAAAGTGTTGGACGGACGGATTTTATACTGACGCGTTATAATATCTTGATATAATTTCAAAACATTGTATTCATAATCCATTTCAAATCGTAATGCAGATAAAGTTCTGCGTTTGTTTTTACGACATGCAAAATAAGCTTCCAAAACTTCTTCAGGTCGCAAATCCGTCAATAAATCAAAAAAATCAAATTGATCCATATTTAACTCCAAAAGCGGGAACTAATAACATAAAGCGTAGTTTGTGTTGTTACGGTTGTTGTTGTTGATATTACCAGTACCTGCATTCACGTTATACGCGTTAGTAGAGCCGTTTTGAGCTTTCACCCAAAATAATACCAAAAAAGTCAATACTTTTATTTATGCCAAACGAATCGGCGATTGACCCTTTTAAAATTAAACTTAACGTTCGCTCAGGATAATTCGGAATCTTGTCCTGACTCTGACGTTGCCGGATTATTTATCTTTTTTTGCTCACTTTTTTGCCATGCAATAGCTTGTCTTTTGATACCCTCCAATTTTTCCATAAAAAATATTTGCTGTTTATAACTGAACAGATGAAAATCTGAACACAAGCGAATCTGCAACTTAATTCGTTCCAGATAGTATAAAAAAAGTTTCAAAGCTTCTTGTTTGTCCGTTTTGTTGTTTACGGTAAATAAAACCGTACACAATTCAATCGAATCGTTATTTAAAGATGTCCCCAACATAAACTTAAAATCTCGTGAAAATTTAACCGTATGCGATAAAATTTCCTGCGTTAAAAGGTACACATCTCTGAATAACGGAAGTGTTTGTCGTGTGGTATCAATCATTTTTCGGGACCGGACAAACGGCATTTGACGAATCCATTGCCAAGCAAACACCAAAAATCGTTCCTGTTTTATTTGCCGGTGCAGCTGTACAATCTTCATCATCGTATTTTAAATAACAATATTGGCTTTCAGGACATTTCATTCCCGCATGCAATACATTCGAAGAATCCACAGTCACACTACAT
>JBJFAP010000027.1:0-3876 GCA_051887975.1 Alphaproteobacteria bacterium
ACAAGTCATTGCTCCGGAAAAAAGAATGCGTATTTTTACATAAAATAAAATGTATTGAGGTTGATTTATAAAATATCTTATTTTTTTCTTGCAAATTCTTTTCGAATTGATAAGATAACCGCAGGAGATTATAAAATGGCTATGTCTTTTTTGAAGGATTTTCTGTCTGTTTTTCGTAATAAAGAGGAAGCTTCTACCGATCATTTGGAAGTGTATCCGGAAAAAGTTCACGTACGTGCTTTGCCGGATCGCAGATATTTAAAGGAATCACGCTTTCTGGTTATTTGCTGTTTAATCAGTATTTTGTTTAATTTTGCGTTATGCTTTATTTACATTCGCAATGTCGGGCTTGTGGACAGAATTATTCATAATCCGAATTCTTTATACACATACTTATATTCTTTGGATTATTACAACAAGGAATTGCGCCCCGTTGAAAAGCCTTATCGGCGTTTGGATGGAACGGATATTATTGTGCAAATGTTGATAACGGATTTTTTGACACAACGTTATGAAGTCGTTTTAAGTATGGAAGAAATGACAAGGCGTTGGAATGCTGGTGGAAAAATGAGTGCTTATTTGACGCAAAAGAAGTTTGAAGAGTTTCAAGAAGAAGCGGGAGAACGTTTGCGTATGCTAAATCGTGGCATTACTCAAAAGGTGTTTGTTTATTCAGTTCGTTCTTTAAATAACGGTAATTTTTACGAGGCTGTTTTTGATGTCTTTCCTTTGCGGGAAAATATGTACGGTGCTGAAGTTTGTGCTTGCTATGAACAGGACGAAAAGTGTTTGGATTGTTTACGCAGAACGACATTAGGGGCAAGAAGATATAAAGCTTATATGCGTGTGTCTATTGATTTATCTGCCGCCCCGAATCAACAAATTGTTAAAACCGAAAATCCATTTGAATTTAAGGTCGATGATTATTACCTGATGGAATATCGGTATGCTCCGGGAAAAGGAAAAAAGGCGGCAAACGGAAAGGATTTGTTGCGCTATAATTCGTGGGAAGATATTGATAATCGGTTGGAATAAAACATTAAAAGTTTTGTTTTAAACGCGTCCGTAAGCATCTTCAAAACGAACGATGTCGTCTTCGCTTAAAGTATCTCCTGCCTGAACTTCAATGAAAATAACAATATCTTTTGTTAAATTAGCAAGTCGATGTTTTTGTTCCTTTTCAATAAAGATATGAGTTCCCATTGGTGCTTCAAAGACTTTATCATCCAAAGTAATGGTGGCTGTACCTTGAACAATAACCCAATGTTCACTTCTGTGATGGTGCATTTGCAATGACAACTTTTTATCCGGTAAAACACGAATTCGTTTAACGATATATTTATCAGCGGTATCTAAAACTTCCCAATCACCCCAAGGGCGCGTATCTTTTTGTCCAGTTGTATAATTTGATGTCATTTTTATCTCCTTTTTTGATATATTAGCGAATTTATTTTAAAGGTCAAGCTTTTTGTGAAAATTCGGTTGACGAAAAGCAAAAAAAAGAGTAAAAGGAAACTTAACAAGGGGACATGTTATGGAAAAAGAAGAAAAAACAAAGATTCCTTCCGCCAGACGCTTATTAAGACGGCTTCGGGTTGTAATGTCAGCAGACACGTCAGTTGAAAAAAAACTTGATGAAATTATGCAAGCTGTTGCGGCGGAAATGCAAACGCAAGTATGTTCTTTTTATTTGCAAAGACCTGGAGATATTTTGGAATTATATGCAACGTATGGCTTGAAAAAAGAAGCTATACATGAAACGACATTACGTTTGGGTGAAGGGCTGATCGGTACGGTTGCACTTCAAAAAAAGACAATGATTTTTAATGATGCATGGCATCATCCGAACTTTGTATTTAAGCCGGAAACAGGGGAAAAGCTATTTAATACATTGATGGCTACCCCCGTTATGAAAGGAAATCAGTTGTTGGGCGTGTTGGCTGTTCAAACTGAAGACGATCGTGCTTATACCGAAGATGAAGAAGATATTTTGGAAACGGTTGCTATGCTGATAGTGCAACTGATTACATCGGTTGATTTTAAGGAAGAAGAACATGCTATCGTTCACGAAAGAAAAGATGCAAGAGCCAGATTGGAAGGTGTGCGTTTGCATACGGGAATGACGATAGGGCGTGCCTTTGTTCACAGCCGTATCGCACGTATCGATAATCTTATTTCAAGCAAAAGTGAAAATGTCGAAATTGAAAAATTAAATCAAGCATTGGCTCAAATGGAAAATGCCGTCAATGAAATGCTGTCGAATCCGACTGTTTCAGATGAAAATGCGGATATTTTTGAAACATATCGAATGTTTACGCAAGACAAAGGCTGGATTCGTAAAATGATGGATTATATCCATACGGGATTAAGCGCGGAAGGGGCTGTTCAAAAGGTGGCTGATGATATGACTGAAAGAATGTCTGTTATTACTGATCCGTATTTAAAAGAACGTATTCATGATTTTCAGGATTTGACGGACAGATTATTACAACATTTGGCAGGAAAAGACGTATCAGCTAAAAACAAAGATTTGGACGGTGATACAATTTTAATTGCAAAATCAATGGGACCTGCGGAATTATTGGATTATGACAAAGACAAGATAAAGGGCATTATATTGGAAGAAGGCTCACCGACAATGCATGTCGTTATTATTGCAAAGTCATTGAATATCCCTGTCGTTGGCGGATTAAAAGGAATTTCTGAAAACGTATCAAAAGGCGATATAATTGCGATGGATGGCGACAGCGGATTTGTATATATCAATCCGATTGACGACATTTTAAATGATTTTAAAAAGAAGATTGAACAACGTGAAAAGATTCGCAAAAAGTACGGACGCTTGAAAAATCTTCCCTGTGTAACAAAGGACGGGAAGAAAATTTCTTTAAATATCAATGCGGGGCTTGCTTTGGATATGCTTTCATTGGGGGATGGGTTTGCTGACGGTATAGGGCTTTACAGAACGGAATTACCTTTTATGTCAACGCCTCAATTGCCGGACACGCAAAAACAAACGGAAATTTATAAACGCACCATCGCAAATGCTGATGGAAAACCGATTGTTTTCAGAACGCTTGATATCGGCTCGGATAAGGTTTTACCTTATGTTCAGCATAAAGAGGAAGAAAATCCAGCTATGGGATGGCGATCGATTCGCATTACGTTAGACAGGCGTACTTTATTGCGTCAGCAATTACGTGCTTTTATCCGTGCTGTTCATGGCCAAGAATTGCACGTTATGTTTCCGATGATTACGGATGTTGATGAATTTATTGAAGCCAAAAATACTTTGGATTTGGAATTGGAAAGAGAAAAAGACAAAGGACACGTTTTACCGTCTAAAGTGTATGTCGGGACAATGTTGGAAGTACCGTCTTTGTTATTCCAACTGGACGAATTGTTGCCAAAGGTTGACTTTGTGTCTGTCGGAACAAATGATTTGTCGCAGTTTTTATTTGCGACAGACCGAAGCGATCCCAGTATTTGGGAAAGATATGATGTTTTATCTGCACCGATGATCAGGACTTTACAATATATTTTGAAAAAATGTCAAAAAGCAAAAGTGGTTTGCTCGGTTTGTGGAGAAATGGCGGGAAAACCATTGGAAGCGATGGTTCTTGTCGGGTTGGGGTTTGAAAAATTATCTATGAATGCCGGCACTTTGGGGGCGGTGAAGGCAATGATTTTAAGTATGAATGCGGCACAGGTTAAAGACTATATTGATACGATTTTGCCGTTGCCGGAGCATTCTTTACGTGAAAAGCTTCGTCTTTACGCGTTGGATCATAATATTAATATCTAGCAAAGGAGTAGAAATGAAATGCCGGTAAATTTAACAAATGAAAAAGACTTGAATGCGTATTTGACGGACTT
>JBJFAP010000028.1:0-3844 GCA_051887975.1 Alphaproteobacteria bacterium
AGCATTTATTCGTATGCTGATAACAACAACATTGCGCCGCATGGGGCAAATTGATGACATATTGAAAAAACTGCTCACAAAAAAATTGCCGCAAAATGCTCAAGCAATTGAAAATATTTTGCGTTTGGCGATATGCCAAATTTTATTTATGGAAACTGCGGATTTTGCTGCCGTAGATACCGCGGTTGAAATGACACATCATTACAAAAAAGAGGCCTTTGCAAGTCTTGTGAACGGTGTTTTGCGCAATGTTTGCAGACAAAAAGAAAAATTATTAACCACACAAGATGCCGCCATATTAAATACACCTCAATGGCTGTGGACAGATTGGGTAAAGTCCTATGGAAAAGAAACAACTTATCAAATAGCACTTGCCAATTTAAACGAGCCGTCAACATACATCACTTGTAAAAAAGAAGCCAATGTATGGGCAGAAAAATTAAATGGTATTTTAACTTCAACCGGCTCAATTCAATTACCTAAAAACGTGTATATTCCTGATTTAGAAGGATTTAAAGAAGGCGCTTGGTGGGTACAAGATGCAGCTGCTCATCTGGCTGTACAGGCGTTTAATAACGATTTAAACGCAAAGTATGTTGCTGATATTTGCGCTGCCCCAGGCGGAAAAACAGCAGGACTTATCGCAAAAGGTGCAAAAGTCGATGCTTTTGACATTTCTAAAAACAGAATGGAACGAGTTAAAGAAAATTTAAAACGCTTGAATTATACCGCAAATTTATATGTAAAAGATGCAAACGATATTGACGGCAATAAAATATATGATGCTATTTTATTGGATGCGCCCTGCTCTGCGACAGGAACGATTATGCGCCATCCGGATTTATATTTTCATCGCACACAACAAGATATTGAAAAACTCAATGCAGCACAATATCGTTTACTTCAAACAGCTCACAGATTGTTAAAGGATGACGGTGAACTTGTTTATTGCACTTGTTCTTTGCAAACGCAAGAAGGCGAAGATATGATTGACAAAGTTTCTGATTTATTTCAAAGGCAAGAAATAAAAAATCCTTGTCTAAAGCCATTTTTAACAACAAAAGGCGATATTCGTACTTTTCCATACAATCAAATGGATGGATTTTTTATCTGTTTATTAAAAAAACGTTGCAAATAAAAATTTTTCGGTGTAAAAAGAAAGCTAAAGGAGATATTCATGAAAAAAATAATTTCATTTGCTTTTATTGGTTTAATTTGCGTAGTAAATACAGCTCATTCCCGTCAATCCCTTGGAACTTATGGCGATTGGACTGCCTATAAAATGGAAGAAAATGGCGAAAAAGTATGTTATATGGCTTCAGTTCCGCAAAAAAAGGAAGGAAATTATAAAAAACGTGGCGAAGTATTTTTAATTATTGCACATCGCCCTGCCAAAAAGACTTTTAATACAGTCAGTTTAACTGCCGGTTATGATTACAAAAAAAATTCACCCGTATTCGTTCAAATTGACAAAAAGCCAGAGATTGAATTATTCACTGACAGAGATACTGCTTGGGCAACCGATGAACAAGACAAACAACTTGTTTCCATGATGCGTTCCGGCAGCAAGGCCGTTTTTAAAGGAACTTCATCCAGAGGGACTTTAACAACAGATACGTTCTCTTTAAAGGGCTTTACAAAGGCAGCAAATGCGATTGATAAGGCATGTGGTAAAAAGTAAATGCAAGATTTAGTTGGTTTATCGCGTGAAGAATTAACGGATTTAATGGTGCGGATTGGGGAAAAGCCTTTCCGCACCAAACAACTTTGGCAATGGATTTACAACAAGGGAGAACGTGATTTTTCAAAAATGTCCTCTCTTTCAAAGGATTTACAGGCCAAATTGGCAAAAGATTTTTATATTTCACGTCCCAAAGTTATCACAGAACAAAATTCCGTGGACGGAACACGTAAATGGCTTTTTTCATTTGCGGATGGAAAACAAATAGAAACCGTTTACATCCCCGAAGAAGACAGAGGTGCTGTTTGCATTTCAACGCAAGTCGGTTGTCTGATGGGATGTCAATTCTGCCATACGGGAACACAATTATTGCAACGCAATCTGACGGCAGGCGAAATTGTCGGCCAATTTATGGCTGCACGCGACAGTTATGGCGAATGGCCAACTCCGACAAATGAAACGCGTTTTTTGTCAAATGTCGTTGTCATGGGAATGGGCGAACCTTTGCAAAATTATGATAATCTGATCAAAGCTTTACGAATTTTGTCCGATGGTGAAGGAATTGCTTTATCTAAACGCAGAATCACAGTATCGACCTGCGGAATTGCTGATAAAATTCCATTACTTGCAAAGGATTTAGGGTGTCGTTTGGCTATCAGCCTGCACGCATCAAATAATCAAATCCGAAATAAGATTATGCCGATTAACAAAAAATATCCGTTGGAAGTTTTGATAAAAGCTTGTAAAGAATATCAAAGTATGTTGGAACACAGACAATATATTACAATGGAATATGTAATGCTTAAAGGTATAAACGATTCGATTGAAAACGCAAAAGAACTCATCAATTTAGTCAAAGGGTTAGAAGTAAAATTTAATTTAATTCCTTTTAACCCATGGGACGGGTGCGCTTTTGAACCTTCTTCCAATAATCAAGTACACAGATTTGCAAAAGTTTTAGAGGATGCTTACTTTGCTGCCCCTATTCGTACGGCACGAGGGCAAGATATTATGGCAGCTTGCGGACAATTAAAATCTGCGGTCAATAAAGCAAACAAATAAAAAAATCCCCTTGTTTCAAACAAGGGGAAAATTTTTAAAATAATCTGAAACCTTTTTTCTTTTCTTGTCTTTTATCAAGATTCATTTTTTCTTTTTGTTTCAAAGCCTCTGCTTTTTCTTCATCTGAAATTTGACTTTCAACTTTCTTCAATGTTTCTTCGACAACGGAAAGCAATGGTTCTTTTGCCGTTTCTTTTGACAATGTAAGCCACTTATAACATTCGATTGAATTATTATCCGTATCTTTTACAGAACCTTCACAATACGCGCGTGCAACATAAAAAGCACCTTCTGCATCACCGGCTTCACCTGCCTTGCGATACCAAGACAATGCTTTTGCCGAATCCTGCATCCTATGTTCGACAATCTTTCCCCAATATGTATAAGCATCGGGACGACCATTTTGTCCCCATTCTTCAACCGTCTTTTCTAAATCGGTTGTGTCCTTTTTAATCAATGCTTGTTCCACATCATCTGCCAAAATACCGTATTCTGAACCATCAGCAAGAACAGCGATATTTTGTTCCTTTAACACACGCAACGTATCTGTATCATTAAAGCCCGGAATAATCGGCAGATTTTCATTTCTTTCGTTTTCGGGAACTGTGGCAGCCGCAGCAGTAGGCGTCCACTTACGCGCTAATTGCTGTGCAATAATTAAATTCTTCGTATCTTTTATTTGACTTGCCAAAGCATCACGTTTATCAGCCGCCCATGTACCGGTTTCGTCTGTATTATATGCGGCCAATACACTGTACCAAGCGTAAGCTTCTACGATATTCATCATTCTTGGGTTTGTTGCCAATAAATCAGCAATATCCTTTTGTGCGGGAATATATCCTTGTGAAGCAGAACGACTTATCCAACGAATAGCCAACGCATAATCTTGCGGCAAGCCTCGACCAAACAAGTATAACAAGCCCAACTGGTGTTGTGCCGGAGCATAACCTTGTAAAGCGGACAAACGCCAATATCCAGCCGCAATAACATAATCCCTGTCAACAGCATCGCCCGTATTATATAAATCACCCAAAGTAAACAATGCTTCTTTATCACCGGCACGACCGGCTGTTTTCAATAAATTCAATCCGTCTTCGGTAT
>JBJFAP010000029.1:0-3827 GCA_051887975.1 Alphaproteobacteria bacterium
ATATGGCAATTTGAAAACGTGCCTGTGGCACGAATTTCAAATTGAGACACAATGAAACCCAATGAGGAAGAACGGCAGTTCGCACCGAATTGTCGGTTGGAATTGTAATATTGATGTGGATTCTTCACTTCCCGCATAATGACAGAAACAAAATGGCTGTACAAACAGGAGGCTGTATGATAGAAATGCTGGGAGTGCTGCAATCATCGAAATGTTTGCCATCGGTGGCGTTTGGGGAGTAAGAAAACCCTTTATCAAACAAATAATTTAATCGAAGATGTCCGCCTTGGCGGATCGATCATCGCGGATGAAATGTTTCCTTCACTTACCTCTGAACAAGTACCTTTGACAGGAAAAATTTGCCCCCGAAAGCCCCTATGATTTTACCGCATTTAACGAATCAGACATCACTTTTGCGATGGGGGCGGATAAAGTATCTTTTCTTGTTTGCGAAGAAGCCCGCAAAAGAAAAGCCGATTGGTTGGAATATATCTGGAAATCCTAAGATAGATATATATATTATCAAGGAAGTGTCATAATTGTTCTGATATGCTAAACGATGATTCTGTTCTTGTCTTGTGCGTAAATTTTGACGATATCGAGAAAACCCGCGTTTTGACACCGGCGCGTTATAAACAATACTTCAAAGGCAAACGATATGTTGCAAAAAAATGTGGGTATATGAAGGCGCGCTTTGTCCGAAAAAGGATTCTGAGGCTTGAAATTCGTTGACGGATGAACAAAAAGAACAATGTACACCGTAAATGTGATAGATGATAACAAAAAATCCACCCCAAAAGGTGGATTTTTGTTTTGTTAATTTAAACAGAAAATTACTTAATCTTCTTTTCAACGTACTTTGTGTGCTTACGCGTTTTCGGATTGTATTTGTTCACTTCCATCTTTTCCGGTTTCGTACGTGGGTTTTTGCGAGCAACATAAAAATGACCTGAGCCATCTGTTGCTTCTAATCTGATTTGAATAGTTGTTGCTTTTGCCATAATAATCACCTAATAAAAAAAACTTTTAACATAGATTTGAGATTATACGTATTTTTTAAGGCTTGTCAAGATATTTTTTATAAAATCATTCAAATTGTCATTTTTAAAAATTTATTTTGACGTGAAGCGCGACATTCTTCCGGGGATAATTTTTCAAGATTGTCAAGATGCTTTTGAATACATTCGCCAACCGCGCTGATAACTTCTTTTTGATGGCGTTGTGCGCCACCTAAAGGTTCCGGAATGATTTCGTCAATAATGCCAAGATTCAACAAATCTTGAGCCGTTAAATGTAAGTTGGTTGCCGCTTGTTCCGCTTTTGCCGCATCTTTATATAAAATAGCGGCACAACCTTCGGGTGATATAACCGAATAAATAGAATGTTCCAACATCAAGACAACATTTGCTGAAGCAAGAGCAATCGCACCACCAGAGCCGCCTTCGCCAATAACTGTTGCAATCATCGGTACGGTTAAATTAAACGATTCGTTCATGGCTTCTGCAATAGCAATGGCTTGCCCGCGTTCTTCGCCTTCAATTCCTGGAAATGCGCCAGCCGTATCAACAAAAGTCAATATCGGCAATTTGAAATGTTCTGCCATTTTCATTAAACGAACGGCTTTGCGATAACCTTCCGGCTTTGCCATACCAAAATTATGTTGTACGCGCGTTGGTGTGTCATTACCTTTTTCTTGCCCTAAAATCATTACCGTTTGCCCGTTAAAACGTCCGATTCCGCCAATGATGGCTTGATCTTCACCAAAGCACCTATCGCCTTTCAATTCAACAAAGTCTTGAATTAAAAGCCGAATATAATCAACAGTATGTGGGCGATCTTCATGACGCGCTACTTGTGTTTTTTGCCATGGGGTTAAATGCAAATATGCCAACTCCATATGCTTTTTTAACTTGGTTTGCAATCTTTCCAATTCAGAATCAATATCCGCGTCATTAGATTCTGTTAAGTGCCGCAGAGATTCAATTCTTTCTTCCACTTCGCCAATTGTTTTTTCAAAATCAAGTGTTTTCATATTTTATCTTCTTGCATTTTAAATTATCTGACTGTAAAATACATAAAAGATGAATAAAATGCAAATCAACTTTTATAACAGAAAGGAAATAATTATGGTATGGCGTTATTTATTGGTTTTGGCTGCTATTTTTTGTTTGTTGTTTTGGATTGCCAGTTTTATGTGAGGTTTGAAAATGTTGCTGTTGACGTCAATTGTCAGTGTTTGTGTCGCCATGTCTTTGATATGGATTGGCTTTGTGGTGTCTTGCATAACGCATAACACGTTTGATGGTTCGTATATTATTGCTTTGATGGGATTGTTTTTGCCGTTTGTTGTTATCGGGTTCGGAATAGCTTTTGTTTATTTGTTTACAGAAATAAAGAAGATACAGGATTTATTGCAAAAATTTTCAAAAAAAGCACCAGTTTTGACATATCAAGAATTGCCTGAAGAAAAGGAAAGACAACCTATTGTCAGTATTTCTATGGATGAACCAATCAGTAAATATGAAGATGTTAATTTGCCGGAAAATATAGATTTGCGGTTTGAAAAATGAAGTTTTGGTTGCTGGGTTTTTTGTTATTAAGCTTGGGGGCAAGTGCAGAACCTGTACACGCTATTGCTATGCATGGAAAACCCAAATATGATGAAAATTTTACGCATTTTGATTATGTCAATCCCAATGCGCCAAAAGGTGGCGTTTTAAAACAGGCGTCTTTTGGTTCTTTTGATACATTTAATCCTTTTACGATAAAGGGAAATTCTGCGCCTGGTGTCGGATTGATCTTTGAAACACTGATGACATCCAGTGCAGATGAACCGTTTACGCAATACGGCTTGATTGCTGATAAAATCGATACACCGGCAGACAGGTCTTATGTTCGTTTTCATATCAATGATAAAGCTTATTTTAACAATGGGGACAAAATGACACCGGACGATGTTATTTTTTCTTTCGAAACGCTACGTGATTTTGGTGCACCTCAATACAGGTATTATTACAGAGATGTTGCAAAAGTTTCTGCCGAAAAAGACGGGTGGATTCGTTTTGATTTTAATACGAATGAAAACAGGGAATTACCGCTTATTTTGGGACAAATGCCTGTTTTGTCAAAAAAAGATTGGAAGGATAAAGATTTTACAGCAACAAGACTTGATGTGCCGGTCGGTAGTGGTGCATATAAATTAAAAGACTTTGCTTTAAACAGATATGTCATTTATGAACGTGATAAAAATTATTGGGGAAAAGATTTGCCGGTTAATCAAGGTATCAATAATTTCGATGAAATAAGGTTTGATATTTATCGTGATACAACCGTTGCGGTGGAAGCTTTTAAATCCGGCGCTTACGACATTCGAATTGAAAATGAAGCCAAAAAATGGGCAACGGCTTATAACACGCCTGATATGAAAACAGGAAAAATGAAACGACAAGAATTTTCCCATCATTTGCCAAGTGGTATGCAAGGGTTTGTCTTTAATACCAGAAAAGAACTTTTTAAAGATAAAAAAGTCAGAGAAGCTTTGCAATATGTATTGGACTTTAATTGGCTAAACGATAAATTATTTTATTCTTCTTATACTCGAACAAAAAGTTATTTTGATAATTCTTATTTGGCAGCAACGGGAAGGCCTTCCACAGAGGAAATTAAACTGCTTACCCCGTTTAAAGATAAGCTGGATCCGCGTGTGTTAAGCGAAGAAATTTTAGTGCCTCAATTAGATTCGGCAAATCCCAGAGTGCAACTGATGAAAGCTTTAAGTTTGTTAAAACAAGCCGGATGGACCGTTCAAAATGGCATCCTTCAAAATC
>JBJFAP010000030.1:0-3816 GCA_051887975.1 Alphaproteobacteria bacterium
AACTTTGCAAAGATATGGTATTAACACACAAATCGACATTGCCGGTTCTCGTGAAAACAAAGACATCAATGCAAGTGAAGTTTTTGTAAACCTAAAGCACTGGCAAGATAACAACGCGACAATAAAGCAAGGGGATACAGTACTGCGTATTACAGATCCTATAGGCAATCAAAATCTGCCTGATCTTTTCATCTTTACCAGACTACCCTATACTGGACATTTCATTGATGTTTCGTTTATTCCGATGACAATGGAAGAATACTTAAAACATGAAAAAAGACAGCAAGAAAACGACAAACTCCAAGAAGCCAGAAGACAAGATGAAATGGAAAAAAAGGAGATAACAAACATGTTTGAAAGAGCAATGCAAGATCCCCAAAAAAGGGCTGCTTTAAAACAATTCTTGAAAACTTTTTCAGACAAGCAGAACACAACCGATGCACCTGTTTCATCTCAAAGTCAACCGAAAAGAGTTCCTCCTCTGCGTGATCCCAGAGATGGCAGATAGTTTTTAAATCAATACCTTTCTTTTACCTTGTAAAGGAAAGGTATTTTTGTTTGATAATTCAGCTCATCTGATTTTACATCAAAAAAATACTTGCATTTTATTTTAAATATTGCATAATGTCCGATAAAGGAGATACCAAATGGCAAAAATGATTTTAAATATGAGCATGTCTGTTGATGGCTTTATTGCGACAGAAAGTGGTGATGGTGAATTTGCACTTAAAACTTTGCAACAAGATTCGCAGTTTGATAATTTTTATCAATCTGTTGATTCAATTGTTATGGGACGGAAAACCTATGATTACTTAAAACAGGCCGCACCCAAAATGCTCAAAGATAAGCATATTTTTGTTATTACGCATTATTTACGGCAACAGGAAGACAACATTGTTTTTATCCACGAAGACATTGTCGGCACGTTAACGACCCTCAAACAAAATGCTTCAAAGAATATCTGGGTAATGGGGGGTGCGCAAGTTGCTAATATTTTAATTAAGGAAAATTTGATTGACAAGATAATCTTGAATACTGCCCCTGTTTTACTTGGAAACGGAATTCGTCTTTTTGATGATGAAAGAAAACTTCAAAGTTTGAAACTTGAAGAATCCAGAACCTTTGATGGATGTGTACAAAACAGATACACTTTTGCATAATCGAAAAAACAAGCTTTTTACAAAAAACATCGGTCGAAACCGGTGTTTTTTATTCGTGTTGTTTATCTTCCTTTCCCCAATTTTCAGCACCTTCAAACAAAAGCTGAATCATCTTTCCCTTGTGTTCTGCAACTTTCTTTGTTGGAACTTTTTCAAAAATACGTTCAATATCTTCACCCCAATCATCATCATGTTCCCCCAAAAGTGCCGTATTCATATCATAAACTTCTGATTGATCATATTTTTTTTCAAATCTGAATTTTCCATTCATAGCAACCTCCTCTGATATAAAGAACTTTGCTTGGGATAGCATATTTTTTGGATTTTGTCAATATTATTTTAAAATGGCGGAAATTTCATTTAACAAGACATAAAGCACCGTTGACTGTTGTATTTTTTGTTATTGTAGATATTGCTCCCTGATTAAGATAAATACGCATAGCATCTGATTGTGATGGTGTATTTTTTGACCATCCGAATCTCCCTGCTCCCAGCGCGACATTTAGTTGAGGGCAGTCCGTACTTGGCACGTTTGACACGCTTCTTTTATTACATTCTGTTTGCACATCGATCAATTCCCATCCCAAAGATTGACACCAAGCATTGGCACTCCACCAATTCATTCCGTGAAAGCTTACACAATATTCCGTTTCTTTGTCATTTCCTTTAAATAATGTTCCGCCCGCATCTTCACAAGAAATTTCAGCATTTGCCACAGAAGAAAACATACATAAAATAAATAAAATTTTTTTCATAACGCTTCCTTTATTCAATAAAAAATCGCCGTGGTGAGAGGCGACTGGAAGTTAAAAGCTATTCATCTGAAATAGTGGGCATATTGACCACAAGGGTTTATTTTGCCGCCTTCCAGTCTTTAGAGCGGAAGATTATCGATTTTTATCGATACAGATGAGAGGCTTTTAATCCTCATGACAGACACCAACCTGCCACGAAAAAAGTCTATGGCAAAATAAAATCAAATGCAAGTATTTTTTTATTTTGTAGTAGAAAAATTAAAATGTTATAATTATTTTGATACGATGTTTTATTTTACAAGACATAAAGCATTGAGGGTTGACGTTTTTGTTGATGAACCTATTTTTCCAGAACTAAAATAAATCTGCAGAGCCGTTGATGAAGATGATGTATTTTTTGCCCAGCCATAGTTTGCACCAATAGATATGTGAAATTGAGGGCAGGCCGAAGTAGAAGGTGTTGATACGCCTCTTTTCTTACATTCTGTTTGTAAATCGACCAATTCCATTCCCAAAGACTGACACCAAGCATTGGCACTCCACCAATTCATTCCGTGATAGCTTACACAATATTCTGTTTTTCCGTCATTTCCTTTATATAATGTTCCGCCCGCATCTTCACAAGAAATTTCAGCATTTGCGACAGAAGAGAAAATGCACAAGACAAACAATATTTTTTTCATTTCTAACTCCTTTTGTCATAAAAAAACCCACCATATAAAAGGTGGGCGGATGTTAGCAACCGTACATAATAACGGCTCGACTTATTTGGTCGAAACCTTATTCATCGACATCCGCTCTTTTCAAACGAATGTCAACATTTTTTTAGTTGTGTTGAACAACTTTATTATGTAAAGGCTGCTACGCCCTATCACTTATGAACCATTCACAAATGATTTTTAAATTATACAGCTTTTTAAAAAATATGCAACAAAAAAAATAAGCCCACCGGCGATTGCTGATGGGCTTTTTTTGTTTCTTGTTTTTACTTATTATACAATTTTCTTCCTTGATAATGTGTATGTAATAAGTGATGGGAACGCGTAGAAAGCGGTTTTTCCAAAAACTCGTCATACAACTTTTTAATATCAGGATTTTGATGCGAACAACGTTGTTTTGATTTTGCGTCATCTTGTTGCAAACCGGCTGCACGAGCCTTGCGAATTTCGTCCGTCACTCCCAAAGGCTGTCCGCCACCACCGACACAACCACCCGTACAAGCCATCACTTCAATAAAGTGATAAGGGGTTTCTTCACCTTTTTCTTTGGCTTGTTTGACTTTATTCAATAAAGCTTGAACATTGCCAATACCATGTGCAACAGCAATACGAACTTCTTTGCCGGCCAAATTCATTGTCATTTCTTTGATGCCCTTATCCATTCCCAGAATCGGCTTTACTTCCAAAGCATCTTCAGGCATTTCTTGCCCCGTAACAACATAATGAACTGTACGAAGAGCTGCTTCCATCACGCCACCGGTAAAACCAAAGACCGTTCCGGCACCCGTATATGATCCCAACGGGCTGTCAGCTTCTTCATCCGGCAAATTGATAAAATCAATACCCGCTTGTTTAATCATTCTTGCAAGTTCACGCGTTGTCAATGAAATATCAACATCTTGGAAACCGGACGAAGACATTTCTTCAGAACGCGCTATTTCAAACTTTTTTGCCGTACAAGGCATGACAGACACAACACGCATTTTTTCAGCGGCAACACCCACTTTATCAGCATAGTACGTTTTTGCCAAAGCACCAACAATTTCATGCGGAGATTTACAAGAAGAAAAATGTTCAATCATATCCGGATCAAATTTTTCCATATAATCAACCCATGCAGGACAGCAAGACGTAATCAATGGCAAAGTACCGTTTTCGTTAACAAAGCGTTCAATAAATTCG
>JBJFAP010000031.1:0-3807 GCA_051887975.1 Alphaproteobacteria bacterium
ACTCGAAAAATTATCTGCGGATTTTAGGTAATATAAAAAAAGTAATTAAAAAATACAAATTACCTGTTGACAATACATTTAAAATTTTTTAAAATTCGACTATTAGAAAAAAAAGAAGAGGATACATTAAATGGTTTTCTTGATGCAAAAACATAATTTATCCGGACGATCAATGATTGAAATGATTGCCGTTATTGCTATTATCGGATTTTTAAGTATCGGCAGCTTGTTGGCCTATCGTTATGCGATGTCCACAAAAAATGCAAATGATGTTATTGATTATGTTTCCGTTTTATCTTTGGAAGTTCAAAGACGCAATAAAGCTATCACCAATGTTCCTTGCGAAGATTATAACGGACTGTTGTTGTCTGTTCCGAAATTTTTTAGCAGCTGTACCGTTTCTTTTGAAAAGCAAACAGGGGTTGAAATTAACGTTTCCTATGTCGGCGATTCAACGAATTTAGTTTCTGCTTTGGAAAACAGAACATCCAGTTATGTTTGCATTCAAAACAACGCAACGTACTTCAATATTGGAAACAAAAACGGTTCATGTGATAATATTGGTGATAACGGACAACCCGGTAGTGGCGATGGCGGACCTCAGGTTAACGATTGCGATGTTTATGGACAAAAAACATATTCTTGTACATGTGCTTCTGGGCATCATTTGACAGTAAGAACAAACTAAGGTGATAAAATGGTTCAGAAATTAAGAAGAATTGAAAAGTATTTTTTGTTGATGTTTTTATCTCTGGTGACCTTTTGGCGCGGCGATGCAGAAGCCAAAACAATTACCATTTGTTGCGATGATAATGAATCCGATGAAACTTGTTGCCTTAGCGCAGGATACCAGTGGAATGAAAATTACAATCCACCATGTTTTGATTCATAATTTTTTGTCTGACAAAAGATGAGTAAAATAAAAGTATCCGTTATTGTTGCCATATATAATGTTGAACCTTATATTAAGCGATCTTTACTCAGTCTTGTACATCAAACATTAAAAGATATTGAAATTATATGCGTTGACGACAAAGGGACGGATGCGTCTTTTCAAATCGTTGAAGAATTTGCCAAAAAGGACAAGCGTTTCAAATTGATATATAACAAAAGAAACCTTGGACGAGCATATTCTGCGCAAAAAGGATTGGAAAAAGCAAAAGGTGAATATATCACATTTGTCGATCCGGATGATTGGATTGATTTAAATTTTTTGGAAAAGCTTTATTTTGCCGCCAAACAAAACAACTGTGATATTGCAAAAGCTGACAGAGTTCTTGCGTATGCCGATCAAACAACTAACCCCGTTCAAATGAATAAGTTAATCACATCACGATTAAGCAAAGGTTTGTCTTTATTCAGTTCATGGACATTCGGTTGGACAACAGCTATTTACAAAAACAAATTTATCAAAAAAAATAAAATTCATTTTTCACCTTTAAATGTCGGATTTGATGTTCTTTTTTTGACTGAAATTCTGGCTAAACATCCAAAAGTCGTCATAATAAACGGTGTTTTTTATTACTATCTGCAAAGAACATCCTCTGTTACAAAAAAAATTGATGCGTACAACACACAAACTTGGTTGTTGAATATTTTGAAAATTTTGATGGTTGCATCGCAAGTTCCGATGAAAGAGGATGAATTTTTAAATTTCTTTTCAACCAAAATAAACATCTTTATGCGACATTTAAATGAATATGAAGAATTAAACGGTAATTCGACAATATATCAAAATTTATTGGCAGTGGTTTTAACACGCATTCCTTATTTCAAAAAAATGTATAAATTCTGGCCCAATCGCATTCAAGAATGGAATAAAGTTCAAACGTTTATGGAAACAAATTATCCAAAAGATGTGCAAGAAAAAATCCAAAATATCATCGACAATCAAATTCACGCAATCAATACAAAGGAGAATAAAAATGTCTGATTTAAAATTTTTAACCTTTATTTTCCTTTGTGATGATGTTTTGCCGCAAACAATACAATCCATTCAAAATCAAACAGATAAGGATTTTAACATCTTTATTATTTCCAAAGAAACAAATCGCAATAATACAATATGTTATTTTAAAAACTTAAACGAAGCTGTGAAAAAAGCGAAAACGTCCTATATTTATTTTGCGTTGTCCGATGAAATTTTTGATGCGAAGATGATTTCAAAATTGAAAAAAACGCTTCATTTAAACACAGTTGATTCTTTATTTTTTCAAGCAAATATAGCAGATGAAAACGGCATTTTGTATAATTTAACAAAAGAATCGACTTTTAATTTTGCTTCTGACGATTTAATAAATCGCCCTATTGATCCTGTTCAAAGATTTACATTTGATTTATTAAATATCCCAGCATTATTCAAAACAACTTTTTTACAAAAATTTCAATCGCATATATATTCAAAAGAATACAACAGCTTTTGCCTGCAAGCCCTTTTAAATGCGAATACTGTTTATTTGTATCCGGAAAGATTAACTTTAAGACGACATATTTCCCATAAAATAAAAGAACCTTTAAAGGCTTTACAAAATCATATTCACTTTTACCAATTTGCAGAAACAATTATTCCGCAAAAATTAAAAGCGGATTTGCAAAACAGAAAACTTCTTGATTTTTACCATATTGCGCTGAATATTACTTCTGCCGAAAGAAAAGCATTTACCGCAAAAATAAATGAATATTTTACAAAAAATCATTTAAATATTTCCTCTTTGACAGAAGAAGAAAAAAATATATATAAATTTTTGACGGAACAAAGAAAAAATCCGCTTGTAAGTGTTATATCCCCCGTATATAACACCGCCGATTTTTTATTTGATTTTTTTGACAGTTTACAAAAACAAACTCTTCAAGATTTTGAAATCATTTGCGTTGATGATGCTTCTGATGATAATAAAACATTAAAAGTGCTTCATCAATGGCAAAAAAAGGATAAACGCGTACACATCTATCAAACCAATCATCAGGGAGCTGCTGAAGCAAGAAACACCGGCTTTATTCACGCCAAAGGAAAATATGTGATATTTTTGGATTCTGATGACTTTTTCCATCATGACTTGCTATATTCAACGTTTGAACAAGCCAACAGACAAGACACAGATTTAACGATTTTCGGTTATCAAAGGTACGATAATGAATTTAAAGAAATTGTTGATAAACCAAGGTGCTTTCTGCAAGAAAATGGAATTTACAACCTTTTATCTGCAAAAAAGCCAATGCACATATTAAATATCACTAATTTTGCAAAAATATTAAAGCGAACATTCATAGAAGAAAACAAATTAAAATATCAAACATTGACTTGTTGTAATGATGTCAGTTTTACCCTGCTTTCATACGCCTGTGCCAAAAGAATTTCAAACATCAATCAAGCCTTAATTTATTATCGTTATGAACGACCAAAAAGTATTTCTTCCAACAGAGACAGGAATTTATTTGACATTTTAAGTGCTTTGGATTACACGCAAGAACGTCTTAAAACAAAAGAAAATTGGAAAGATTTAAAAAACTTGTTTGTGTTATTCAAATGGTCAATATGGGTTAATCACTTGGCTCAACGAATAGATTATGCGCCGGTTAAATATTTTTACAAAGAATTAAAAAGACGCTTGCTCAATATGCCGGATGAAGAACGTCAAATTGTTCAAAAAGACAAGATCTTGTTTAATAAAATAAAGCAAATTGAAACAATGTCTTATTTAAAATTAAAGTATTTTTCCTCTGATTTCATTGCTGCCAGATTTTTACCCCCACCACAAACAGATACCTTTTATTGGAAGATTAAGAAAAGCATTTTATTTATCTTAT